>CAYXNU010000109.1:0-6271 GCA_964466485.1 uncultured Ruminococcus sp. | reverse complement strand
GGAGGAAATTTTTTTGCAAGGTATTAATATTTTAGGAACAGGCAGTTATTCGCCTGAAATGATTTTAACTAACGAGGATTTGTCTGCTTACGTTGAAACTAGCGACGAATGGATTACTACTAGAACTGGCATTAAGAAAAGACATATTGCTAACGGTGAACCTACATGGTCTATGGGCTTTAAGGCTGCAAAAAAGGCTATAGAAACAGCAAATATAGATATTAAAGACATCGACTTGATAATAGTATCTAGCACTACTGAAGATTACTATTTGCCATCTACAGCGTGTATGATACAACGTGAACTAGGTGCTAACGGTTGCATGGCTTTAGATGTAAACTGTGCTTGTTCAGGTTTTGCATATGGCATGGATATGGCTAGAAGATATCTACTTGCAGGTGATATTAAGTATGTATTAGTAGTGGCTACAGAAGCACTATCCAAAATTACTGACTTTACTGACAGAACTACTTGTGTACTATTCGGTGACGGTGCGGGTGCTTGTGTAGTAGAGGCATCCGAAAAGTTGTATACATCTTACCTAGGTGCAGACGGTAGCGGTGCTGAATATCTATGTGCTAGACACCACGAACCACAAAGACAACTACACGGTGAACCAGTATCAGTAGAGGAGGGTCTACCTACAGAACTTAAACCTTATATAATCCAAAACGGTAAAGAGGTTTACAAGTTCGCTACTAAGATACTCCCTAATGCTACAAGGTCTGCTTGTGAAAAGATAAACCTATCTGTAGATGAGATAGACTATTTTGTACCACATCAAGCTAACATTAGAATTATAGAAACTGCTTGTAAAAATCTAGGGGCTACAATGGATAAGTTTATAGTAAACATTGCAGAACACGGAAACACATCCAGTGCGACTATACCTATAGCTTTCGATGAGGCTGTTAGAAGTGGAAAGATTAACCGTGGCGACAAGGTATGTTTCGTTGGTTTTGGTGCTGGTCTTACATATGGTGCTGTAGTGTTTGAATACTAATATTGAAAGGAAACTATTACAATGAAAACTAGAATTACTGAACTTTTAGGAATAGAATACCCTATATTACAAGGTGGCATGGCTTGGATTGCTGAAAGTACTCTAGCTAGTGCAGTATCCAACGGTGGCGGTGCAGGTATTATTGCAGGTGGTTCTGCTCCTATAGACTATCTTAGAAATGAAATTAGAAAGACTAAAACTCTTACAGATAAGCCTTTCGGTGTAAATATTATGTTGATGTCCCCAAACGCTGACGACCTTGCACAACTAGTTATAGACGAAAAAGTTCCTTTTGTAACTACTGGTGCAGGTAACCCTGCTAAGTACATGAAAGCATGGAAAGAGGCTAACATCAAAGTTATTCCAGTAGTGGCTACAGTAAACCTTGCAAAAAGAATGGAACGTTCTGGTGCTGATGCTATCATTGCAGAGGGTACTGAAAGCGGTGGACACATCGGGGAAAATACTACTATGTGTTTACTACCTCAAGTAGTGGATGCTGTATCTGTTCCAGTAATCGGTGCTGGTGGTATCGCTGATGGTCGTGGTATTGCTGCTTGTACTATGCTAGGTGCTGAGGGCGTTCAAGTGGGTACTAGATTCTTAGCTAGTGAAGAAGTTCAAATTAACCCAGTATACAAAGAATTAGTAGTTAATGCTAAAGATACCGACAGCATAGTTACTGGTCGTTTTACTGGACACCCTTGCAGAAACGTTAAAACTAAGTTTGCTAAAAAGTTACAAACCTTTGAACGTGATGGCGGTACTCCTGAAGAATTTGAAGAAATTACTTTAGGTTCTCTTAGAAAAGCCGTTCAAGATGGCAACTTAGAAGAAGGTTCTTTCCTATGTGGTGCTATTGCAGGTATGATTAAAGATGTTAAACCTTGTGCAGATATCATTAAGGAAATGTTTGAACAGGCTGAAAAGCTATTGAAATTATAAAAAAATAACGCTGACTTGATAGTTTTCTATCGAGTGTACGTTAAATAGATTTAGAGGATTATTATATTATATATTATAAATAAAGGAGTGTTTTATTATGGCAACCGCATTAATTACAGGAGCATCACAGGGTATAGGTGCTTGTATAGCTAAAAGATTAGCTAAAGATGGTTTTAACATAGCTATCAACCATTTTCCTAGCGAAAGTGATATGAATAAGGCTCAACAGGTAGCCGAGGAATGCCGTTCTTTTGGTGTAGAGGCTGAAATATTCTCTGCTAACGTTTCTATCTATTCCGATTGCGAAACTATGGTTAAAGCCGTTAAGGATAGGTTCGGAACTATTGACGCTTTAGTTAATAACGCTGGTATCACTAAGGATGGTCTTACCGCCCGTATGAAAGAAGAAGATTACGACGCTGTAATAGCTGTTAATCAAAAGAGCGTTTTCAATATGATGAAGTTGGTTGGTTCTGTTATGATGAAACAACGTAGCGGTGCTGTAGTTAGTATGGCATCTGTAGTGGGAATGTATGGCAATGCAGGACAACTTAACTACTCTGCCTCTAAGGGGGCTGTTATTAGCATGACTAAAACTTTCGCTAAAGAGTTTGCTAGTCGTGGCATTAGAGCAAATGCTGTCGCTCCTGGTTTCGTTAGAACCCCTATGACTGACGCTCTAACTGAAGAACAACAAAAGGCTATGCTAAACTTAATAGCTTTAAAGCGTTATGCAGAACCTGAAGAAATTGCTAGTGTAGTATCTTTCTTAGTATCTAAAGATGCTAGTTATGTTACAGGTCAAGTTATAGAAGTTAGTGGCGGAATTTCTATGTAGTGACTTTTAAATTTTTGTTGATTTGGAAATTTTAAATATATGAAAGCAAGGAGAGATTTTTTTGAGTAAACGTGTA
Organism: uncultured Ruminococcus sp.; assembly: GCA_964466485.1. Classification (GTDB taxonomy): domain Bacteria; phylum Bacillota; class Clostridia; order Oscillospirales; family Ruminococcaceae; genus UBA5884. Next base: position 3,409 of record CAYXNU010000109.1, on the reverse strand, counting down.
GTTATCACTGGTATGGGTACTATTAACCCTCTTGGTAAAAATGTTAATGAATTTTGGAATGGTATCAAAGAAAATAAGATAGGTTATTCTTTTATTGATACTTTCGATACCTCTAACTTCGATGTTAAGATTGCGGGTTTGGTTAGAGATTTCGACTGCATAGAGTATGGCATAGACAAGAAGGAAGCTAAAAGGTTAGAAAGATTCAACCAATTCTCACTAGTGGCTACCCAAGAGGCTCTTAAAGATTGTGGTACGGATTTTAAAGACCTTGACCCATATCGTGTAGGAGTAATCATTGGTTGCGGTGTAGGTGGCTTAATCCTTACTGAAAACGAATTAGCTAAGTACAGAGAAAAAGGTCCTAGCAGAGTTTCACCTTTCTATATACCAATGCAAATTATCAATATGTGTGCTGGTACTATATCCATTAAGACTGGTTTTAAGGGTTATAACTTTGCTATAGCTACTGCTTGTGCATCCTCTACACACTCTATAGGTGAGGGCTTTAGAAAGATTAAAGACGGCTACCTAGACGCTGTAGTATGTGGCGGTACTGAAAGTTGTATATCAGAGTTTACTTTGGCTGGTTTTAACAACATGAAGGCTCTAACTAGATGTGACAATCTAGAAAAAGCTTCCATACCTTTTGACAAAGACAGAAGCGGTTTTGTTATGGGTGAGGGTAGTGGTATACTTATCCTTGAAGAACTAGAACACGCTAAGGCTCGTGGTGCTAATATCTATGCTGAAATCGTGGGATACGGTGCTACTTGCGATGCTTATCACATGACTTCCCCTGCCCCAGACGGCGAGGGTGCTGGTACTGCTATGAAGTTAGCTATCGCTGAAAGTGGTGCAAACCCTAACGAAATAGACTATATCAATGCACATGGTACTTCTACAGGCTTAAACGATAAGTACGAAACTACTGCTATTAAGTTCGCTCTAGGCGAAGACAACGCTAAAAAGGTTAAGATTAACTCTACTAAGTCCATGATAGGTCACCTACTAGGTGGTGCGGGTGCTGTAGAGGCTATCGTTACTGCTAAGAGTATTAAAGATAGTATAGTTCACGCTACTGTTGGTACTACTCAACCTGACGAAGAATGCGACCTAGACTACTGTATCAATGGCAACGTAAACATGGATATCAACTATGCATTGTCTAACTCTTTAGGTTTCGGCGGACACAATGCTACTATATGCTTTAAAAAGTACGTTGATTAATAATTAATGCTTACACATTTTGGAACGGCTAACCACCGTTCCATACATAAATAAAATTTTGACATAGATACGTCAAAATAAATACTATATCTATATATTACATAATTGTAGATATAAGGGAGGTAATTATATGTCTTATTTCTTTAATGACGATTGTAAAAATTTAGATACTTTAAAAGTTCTAGTTGAATTAGTATCTCAAAATAAACTAGGCAAGTTAGAAATAAAAGAGGGCGATTTGTGTGTTAAAATCGAGGGTAGACCATGTCCACCACCACCACACCATAACCACCCACCTATGCCACCTAGAAACGATTTTCCACCTATGCCACCACAAGGTATGCCTATGCCAATGCCTAACGCTCCAGTACAAGCTACAGTAATAAATAACGAATGTCCTAAGGCAGTTGCACCTGAAAAAACTACTGCTACTGGCAACGTTGTGAAATCACCTATAGTTGGTACTTTCTATGCCTCACCCTCACCAGATAAGCCACCTTACGTTAAAGTAGGCGATAGCGTTAAAAAAGGTGACACTATAATGATTATAGAATCTATGAAGTTAATGAACGAAGTAACTTCCGAATTTGATGGCACTGTTAAAGAAATCTTAGTACAAGATGGCTCTCCTGTAGAGTTCGACCAACCTATAATGATTATTGAATAGTTTTGGAGGTTTTTGTATATGTCAGAAGTTTTAATGAATAGAGAACAGATTATGGAAGTTATCCCACACCGTGACCCTTTTCTACTAATAGACGAAGTTCTAGAAATGGAACTAGGTAAAAGAATTAAAGCTAGAAAGTATATCAAGGCTGACGACTTTTGGTTTAAGGGTCACTTCCCACAAGAACCAGTAGTCCCTGGGGTTTTAATGATAGAAATGTTAGCTCAAGCGGGTGCTGTGTGCATACTATCTCAAGAAGAATACAAGGGCAAGATAGCTTTCTTTGGTAGCATTGATAAGGCTAAATTTAGAAAGAAAGTAGTCCCTGGGGATGTTCTAGACTTAGAAGTTGAGATTATTAAGGTAAAAGGTCCAGTAGGTGTAGGCAAAGCAATCGCCACTGTAGATGGCAAAAAGGCTGTAACTTGCGAAATATCTTTTGCTATTCAGTAAGGAAGTTGGTATAATGTTTAAAAAAATATTAATCGCTAACAGAGGTGAGATAGCAGTAAGAATTATTAGGGCTTGTCGTGAACTAGGCGTTCACACTGTGGCTGTGTACTCTACTGCTGATAAAAACTCTCTACACGCTCAAATAGCTGATGAGGCTGTCTGTATAGGTCCTGCTAACTCGAAAGATAGCTACCTAAATATGAAAGCTATTATTTCGGCTTGTGAAATTACTGGTGCAGAAGCTATTCACCCTGGTTTCGGATTTCTATCCGAAAACGCACACTTTGCTAGTATGTGTAAAAAGTGCGGTATAGTCTTTATAGGTCCAGACCCTCAATCTATAGAAATGCTAGGCGATAAGGCTCAAGCTAAGAAAACTATGGAAAACGCTGGTGTGCCTGTAATTAAAGGCTCTAAAGGGGCTGTGCAGTCACTAAAAGAGGCTTTGGAAATAGCTAGAGAAGTTGGGTATCCTGTACTAGTTAAAGCCTCCGCTGGTGGTGGCGGTAGAGGTATCCGCAGAATTAACAACGCTACCGAAATGGAAGAACAGATTACTATCGCTCAACAAGAGGCTCTTAACTTTTTCGGTGATAGTTCTGTGTACATCGAAAAGCTAATTCTCGAACCTAAACACATAGAAGTTCAAATTATGGCGGATAACTATGGAAATATAGTATACCTCGGCGAACGTGATTGCTCTATGCAAAGACGTAACCAAAAAGTACTAGAGGAAACCCCTAGCCCTATTATGACCGACAAACTCCGCAAAAAGATGGGTGAGGCCTCCGTTAAGGCCGCTAAGGCTTGTGGCTACAAAAATGCCGGTACTATAGAGTTTTTAGTCGATAAGGATAGAAACTTCTACTTTATGGAAATGAATACCCGTATACAAGTAGAACACCCTATCACTGAGGCTGTTACTGGTATAGACTTAGTTAAAACTCAAATACAGATAGCTAGTGGCGAAAAGTTACCTTTCACTCAAAAAGATATCCAAATGAGAGGACACGCTATTGAGTGCAGAATAAACGCTGAAAACCCTAGCCTAAACTTTAG
>CAYXNU010000108.1:4224-6302 GCA_964466485.1 uncultured Ruminococcus sp. | reverse complement strand
ATGGACTATTTGGCTTACATTTTCAATAGCTGAGGTGGTTTCTGTAGTAATAGCTATATTCTTAGCAAGATACATATAAAAAAAGCAAGTTAAACCATTAGGTAATTTAATGTAAGTTCGATACGATTAATGCTTATGTACTATTTTAGGCTTGTAGATATTCTATCTATAAGTTTTTTTAGTTGGAAATAAAAAACTTAAAAAAAGCGTAAAAAAAAGTTGTAATATCTCTAAAAAAATGTTATAATGGAGAGTGTATAATTTTAGTTTAAAGGATAGATTTTATAATATGGAAAATTTTAAAGATAAAAACAACAGTTTAGAAAATATCATCATTGGTAGAAACCCCGTGCTAGAGGCTTTGAAATCCAATGAGGTTATAGACACTTTGTATATTTCGTCTACTGGTGGAGTAATATCCCACATAGTAGCTTTGGCTAAAGAAAAGAATATTACTGTAAAAAACGTTTCCGATAAAAAGCTTTCCGCTATGTGTGAGAATAAATCTCATCAAGGTGTAATAGCTACTATCGGCAGTGCAGAATATGTTTCAGTAGAGGATATTTTGGAAGTTTCTAGAAAGAAAGGTACTAAGCCATTTATTGTAATCTGTGACGAAATAGAAGACCCCCACAATTTGGGTGCTATAATTAGAACTTGCGAAACCGCTGGTGTAGATGGCATTATCATTCCAAAAAGGCGTAGTGCTACTTTAAACGCTACCGTTAGAAAGACTTCTGCGGGGGCGGTTAGCTATGTTCCCGTTGCTAGAGTGACTAACCTTGCTTCTACTATAGATAAGCTAAAAGATAACAACATTTGGATTTACGGCACAGACGCTACTGGCGAAAATTACACCAACACCGACTTAACTGGAGGAGTAGCTTTGGTTATCGGTTCGGAGGGCTTTGGCATGAGCAAACTTATTAAAGAAAAGTGCGACTTTTTACTAAGCCTACCTATGTGCGGACAAGTAAACTCTTTGAATGCCTCTGTGGCTGGAGGTATCTTCATATACGAGGTTTTAAGGCAACGTTTAAACCATTAACTTTAGAAAGGGTGAACTTTTAATGTCAAAAGATAAGATTTCTCTAAATGACATTCTTGAAGAATTTTCTCCCGATGGTCATAAAGTTGAAGATGGTACAAATACCACTAAGGATAACACCCCCACAACTACAGCACCTACTGTATTAGCTGAAAAGTCCCTAGAAGAACTTGAACTAGAAAAGCTAGATGCTATATCTCAAGGGGAACTATCCGACAGTGCTATAAACTATTCTTCATATACTAACAAGCCCAATAAGATTATTGAAACCCCTACACGCTCCAAAAATTCTGAGCCTAAAGACTTCTACCCACCAAAAGGCGTGGTAAAGATTAACTCTCGCCCAGACTTTAAAAACAGCGTGGAGGATAACAATAACGACGGTAGAATAAAAGTATCTGACAACTTAAACAGCAACTCAAACTTTGAACCTAAAAAGATAGACAGCAGAAACGACAAAGCTAAGTTTGAAAGTGCAAACCTAAAGAAAAATCAATCAAGAATTGCAAACGATACGTCCTCTATGGACTACAGCGATATTTCGGAAACGTTTAAAAAGGCTAAGGCTAAAAGAACTCACGATATAGACGAACTTAACGCTAACCTTAATGTAAACATCCCAAAAGATGAACCTACTATCAAAGAAGACGCTCCTACTACTGACGAGCCTAACAACACTAAAAAGTCTAAGTTTAAGAAAGTTTCAAAAAAGAAGACTAAGGAAAATACTAAAAGTACAGACCCTAACACTAAGAAAAAATCTATAATACAACGCATTATAGACTACTACACTTATGTTGAGGAAGAAGAAGTTGAGGTAACTGAAACTTCTATGCAAGTGCCACTCTCCGAACTAGCTGACGATTTTGAAACGGAAAAGCCTACCCAACCTACAGAGGAAATATCTGGGAAGATTGAAAAGCTTATATCCCAGTTGGAAACTTCTAAACAAGAACTATCATCCCACGAAGAACCTGTAGAGGAAAGCGTTTCCACCCCTGTGGCAGTAGCAGTAGAAGAAAAAGAAGAA
>CAYXNU010000108.1:0-4124 GCA_964466485.1 uncultured Ruminococcus sp. | reverse complement strand
AGAAGAACCAGTGGAAGAACCCGTTAAAAAGGAATCCGTTAAGGAGTTCGTGACTAGTCTATTTGGCGGTGGCGAAAAGCCTAAGCCTAAAAAGAAAGAGTCCTTTAAAGAACGCATGACGGAATTTTTCACCATAGAGGACGACTCTACCACTAGCACCCCTACTGTGGAAGATACTACCCCTACAGAGGTTGAAACTCCCCCAGTGGTTGACGATACCCCTATACAAGATACCCCTGTAGAACCTCTTGAAACTTTAGAAGAAACCCCTACAGAACCTACCACAGACGAGCCTATACAGTCTACTAAGGTTAATCCTTTTAGGCGTTTGAAAAACTTTTTCCTAGCTGAGGAGTTGGCTCAAAATGCTGAGGATACCTCTACTAGTGATAGTGATGTTGAAGATATCCCCGAAACCCTTGAGGATACCTTTGAGGAGTTGGAAGAAGTATCTAAAGAAGAAGTGCTTGAAAAGGTTGAAGTTGAAACTACTACAGAACCTACAGAGCCTACTAACATTGACACTCCTAAGGCCGTAGAAAAGCCTAAAGATGTACCTCTAGAAAAGCCCGTAGAACCCGTGGAAGTCGCTGAGGATACCCCTATAGAACCTATCATTGAGGATGTTCCTAAGGCTACCCCTATAGACCCCAACGAGGGCTACACCATGCCTTTCGATGAGGATACCCCTGACGAGGCTATAGACATCCCTATAGTGGACGACCAACCTAACAAGGTGCATTACAAACACTTTTGGCAAGACCCTGACTTTAGCCCTATAGATAGAATTAGAACTTACTGGGAAACCGCTTCCGAAAAGTACAAGAACAGAAAACGTTCCGGTGAAGTGCATATAGAAATAAAATCTAACCCCGAAACGGCTATACTCTTTGCAGACCTAAAAAACAAAGTACTTGCCGAAGAAGAACTACAAAAAAGCCGTGAGGAGTTTAAAAGACAAGTTCAAGACGGTGAGTACGACGGTTACGAGGACGGCTCTACAAAGCCTATCGACGAAGAACCAACCTTTGAAAATACTTCCATTAACGACTTTAACTCCTATGAGGATGAGGAAAAAGAAAAGGTTCTTAAACAGATATCCGAAAGTAAGACTTCTATATTTGTGCGTACAACCATACTAGCAATACTATGTATTATTAGTACATATATCTCATTAGCGAACGATTTAGGCTTACCTATACTAAATATGCTAGATACTAACATATCCGTGAGCGGTTACTTAATGGTGCAGTCTGCTTGTGGTTTTGTGGCAATACTTACATCTATTAAGAGTGTAGCTAGTGGTATAGTTAAGGTATTTAAGCGTGTAGCCGATAGCGATAGCTTTTCCGCTGTGGGAATAGTTTCCGCTTTTGTAACGGCTTTAGTTACGTTCTTGCTATCCGATAAGGTTTCAGACGTGCAAATGCTAAACATATATATGCCTGTGGCACTATTAGGAATGTTATCTAACTTGTATGGAAAGTCCTTAATAGTTAAGCGTGAGGAGTACAACTTTAAGTATATCAGCAAGGAAAAGCCAAAGTTTGGGCTATTCTGTATGCAAGACGATTACGACGCTGAACAGTTTACTAAAGGTTTAGTGGAGGACTATCCAGTTACAGCCTACAAACGCAAAACTAACTTTGCTAGTGACTTTATTAAGTACACATACTCTTACGATATGGCAGATAGGTTTTCTAAGTTTGCTGTACCGATAATAGCAGGAATATCCCTAGTAGTAGCGTTGATATCTGCACTATTCTACAATACCTCTTTTGGAATGATTTTCCCTATAGGTTTTGTGTCTATCTTCTCGATGTTGGTGTCTTTCTGTTCATGCTTTAGTATACCGGTATATATTAACTCTATGCTATTTGACGTGTCCAAAAAGTATGCAAAGCGTGAAGGTGTGCTATTAGGCTATCAAGCGGTTGAAGACTTCTACGATACTAACTCTATGGTTATAAGTTCCAAAGATATATTCCCTAAGGGTTCTATAAGGCTATCCGCTATGAAGTTGTTTTCTAGTGCCAAAGTTGACGAAACGCTATTGTATGCTATTAGTCTAGCTAACACTGTAGATAGCATACTTGCACCTACACTATTAGAAATTCTAGACGGCAACCTAGACTTGCTTTGCAATGTGGAAAACTGCTCCTATGAGGACGGTCTGGGAATATGCGGTTGGATAGACAACAAGCGTGTATTAATGGGCAACCGTGAACTTATGGAGTCCCACAATATAGAAAACTTACCTACAAAGTCCAAAGAGGCTGAACTCGTAGGCTCTAAACGTGATTGCATATATATTTCAGTTTCGGGAAATCTATCTCTAATGCTAATAGTAGAAATGCTACCTAGCAAGAAGATTACTAAAGACTTACACAGAATACAAAACAACGGAATATCTATAGCGATTACTTCCAGTGACTTTTTAATCTCTGTGAACAAGTTGGGCTACCTATTCGGCATAGATACCGAAAGCGTTAAGATTATCCCTAGTAGTGTATTTGAACAGGCTAAAGACTACTTTACCGACAAGGAACAGTGTAGCACTTCTATAGTTACTGGCAACGATATCGGTACTGTGGCAAGTATGTTAATCTCTACTAAGAGGATTCACACTAAGGCTCTAATAGGCAACGTATTAAACGCTGTAAGCTGTATCGTGGGAATTATCATAGGAATATCTTTTATTACCATGGGTGGCTTTAGAGAGCTAACTTCTACCATGATACTAGTGTATAACTTGATATGTTGTGCTATTACCCTACTAATCTGCAACAATAAAAGGTTCTAAAAGGCGGTGTAATTTTGAGTACCACTAAACGAAAACATAAACACTTAATACTCTTAACTACGATAGTTGCTATAGTAGTAGCTACTGTTTGGATACTATTCTTTGGCACAAAAGATAATACTTCTAGCTACCCCGACACTATAGATATAGACAGCAAGTATTACCTCCAAAAGACCGACTCCATAGACTACACTGTTATAGATTACAACGATGGACTATTTATAGTACAAGATACTACCCTTGATACTACCTACTCTATGGGGGTGTACTCCACTGACGGTATGGTGTTGATATCGCCTATGTATCAAGATATGTCTTTCGTGTCCGATAGCGTAATTAAAGGTTGGAAGTCCGAAACCGATGTGTACTACTTCGACTACACTGGAAAAATCTTAGACCACGGCGACTACGGAACTCTTAAGGATACTTACGAACCCCCTACCACTTCCGTGGAAGCTTACTCTATAGAGGAGTTTCAAAGTACGGTATACTCCAACGACGAGGACGGCAACCCTAAAAAGATTTTGGGAAAGTATGTAACCTACGGCACGGACGGCGAAATAGTCTTCCCTAAAAATGTAAAGTTCAAAACGGTGACTATCGCTAACGTAAAAGGTACGGTATTCGTTGGGGATGTGTACGACGAAATATACTACTACAGTCACGACGACCAAATGGCTTTAGTTAAAAAAGACGACGAGGTATACTATTGCGATTTGGACGGCAACCCTGTATTCTATGTGGATTGCAAGTTCGTGGAGGACGACAACGGCAACCCCTGTTTCGCTAGAAAAGGCTCTAGCGAACTATTCCCGATATACTCTTTCAACCGTGGATATGCTATCACTGTGCAAGGCGAAAACTACGGCTTGATAAACTTAGAGGGAAAAGTTATCATAGACTTTGAATACGACTACATCGAACAGATGCCCTATAACCTATATTTGGCTAAGCAAGGCGAAAACGTCGCAATATGCGATATTACTTTGAATACGGGACTAGTTAGCCCATACTTCGAGAATATCCAACCCTTTGACGACTTTGTGGTGCTATACGATAACTCCACAAACCAAAGCATTATCTACTCTATAGAAATGAACCTTTAGGTTTTAAAGCATGAAATATCATTGCATAGCGGAATGTCAATAGGCGTTCCGTTTTGCGTTATTATATTAACGCCAATTCGATATAATGCTATGCTTTTGCATAGCGGAACGCCGTGGGCGGCGTTCCGTACATGGCTTGATTTTTTTAATTTAACATACAGTATATAATTTATCCCGTGTACGGAACGCTGCCCACGACGTTCCGCAATTTTGCA
>CAYXNU010000107.1:0-6308 GCA_964466485.1 uncultured Ruminococcus sp. | reverse complement strand
ATGATGGCTGACTCTGGTGCGAGAGGTAGTATGAACCAAATTAGACAACTTGCTGGTATGCGTGGACTTATCGCAAATACTTCAGGTGCTACTATCGAAATGCCTATCAAAGCTAACTACCGTGAGGGATTAAACATATTGGAATACTTTATATCTTCTCGTGGTGCTAGAAAGGGCTTAGCAGATACCGCCTTAAGAACTGCCGACTCAGGTTACCTAACTCGTAGGCTTGTTGACGTTTCTCAAGAAGTTATCATTAGAAAACACGACTGTGGTGCTACTGATGGTATTGAGGTATTCGACATTAAGAACGGTAACGAAATGATTGAACCTTTGAAAGAACGTCTACTCGGTAGATATCTAGTAGAAGATTTAGTCAACGAAAGTGGCGAAGTAATAGTTTCTAAGAACAAGCTTATGAATGAAGACGATGCTAAGAAAGTTATCGATGCGGGTGTTGAAAAGATTAAGATTCGTTCTGTGCTACACTGTAAGTCCAAAACTGGTGTATGTGCTAAGTGTTACGGTGCTAACCTTGCAAACGGCAACCTAGTAGCTGTAGGTGAGGCTGTAGGTATCATTGCGGCACAGTCCATCGGTGAACCAGGTACACAGCTTACTATGAGAACTTTCCACACAGGTGGTATTGCATCTGCGGAAGATATCACTCAGGGTCTACCTCGTGTCGAGGAACTATTTGAGGGTCGTCGTCCTAAGAATGCAGCTATACTATCTAAGATAGACGGTTACGTTCACATTGAGGAAATTAAGACTACTAATAATATCGTTATTAGCAACACTGACTTAAACATCGTTGAAACTTATCCTATACCTTATAGCTATAAGATTAAGGTTCGTGAGGGACAGTATATCACTAAGGGTACTAGACTTACTGAGGGTAACTGCTACCCAACAGATATCCTTACTATTTTGGGTATCGATGCGGTACAGAACTACATCATTAATGAAGTACAAAAGGTATACCGTCTACAGGGTGTTGATATCAACGATAAGCACATTGAAGTTATTGTACGTCAAATGTTGCGTAAGGTTAAAGTTGACGATAGCGGTAGCAGTTTCTTACTCCCTGGAACTTTAGTTGAAAACACTGAAATTTCAGCTGTAAACGAAGAACTACAAGCTAGAATAGACAACGGCGAAACTGGTATTAAATTTGTAACTACTATTCCAGTATTACAAAGTAGTACAAAGGCTGCTTCTACTTGCGAGAGCTTCTTATCTGCTGCATCATTCCAAGAGACTACTAAGGCTCTTACTGACGCTGCTATTAGAGGTAAGACTGATAAACTTCAAGGTCTTAAGGAAAATGTTATTATCGGTAAACTTATCCCTGCTGGTACTGGTATGGATATCTATAACAACGTTCAAGTTGTTAAGACTGAAAGTAACATTGAAACTGTTCAAATTCAAAACAGTTTCCTAGATTAATTTAATTTAGCTAACATCTATTTAATTTTGTTTATTTCAATACAAAAAAGAGTGCTTATTTTATGAGGCACTCTTTTTTGTAACTATTGGCTTTTTTTAAGACTCTTTTAAGGTTTATGGAATATAATTAAATTAAATGATATTAAGGAGGTTCTTTTTATGAGAATATTAATCGTGGAAGATGAGGTCGCACTCGCTGAGGCCTTAGTGCAAATATTTAACAAAAACAAGTACGTTGCGGATGCTTGTTACGATGGCGTTAGCGGTCTTGACAACGCTTTAACCGACATATACGACGTAATAATATTAGATATAATGTTGCCCAAAATGAACGGCTTAGACGTTCTTAAAGAACTTAGATTGAATAAGATTTCTACACCTGTAATATTGCTAACCGCCAAAGATGAAGTATCCGATAAGGTTAAAGGCTTAGATTACGGGGCTGACGACTACCTAACTAAACCCTTTGCTACAGAAGAACTCTTAGCTAGAGTGAGAACAGTTATTAGACGCAAAGAAAACAGAATTTGCGAAAATACTCTTTCCTATAACGATGTATCTTTGAACTTGTCTACATATGAACTAGTTTGCGGACAAAACTCTGTAAAGCTAGGCTTAAAAGAGTATAGCATTATGGAACTATTCTTGAAAAACCGTGGTAGAGTCATTAGCAAAGAAAACCTTATAGAAAAGATTTGGGGATATGAATCCGATGCGGAATACAACAATGTGGAAGTCTACATATCTTTCCTTAGGAAAAAGTTGGTGCATATAAGCTCCACGGTGTCTATTAAAACGGTTCGTGGGGTCGGCTATAGATTAGAGTAGGGGAGTTTTTGCGATGATAAAAAAATTAAGACGTAGGTTCGTAACTATATACATGGTAATACTCTCATGCTTTTTGGTAACGGTTCTACTGGGAATATACCTAATAGTTTACCGCTCCGAGGTTACACAGTCACAAGATATTATGCAGATGGCTGTGCAAAACAACATAAGACTTGAGGAGGGTTTTTCTGACACTTCGGGAAGTCCCCCTAGGAAGATTATAAACTTTAGCGAAGATACTATAAATACTCCGTTGGCTCGTGACGACTACAACACAGAAGATTCACAGTTTGAGGACTATTCACAAGAAGAACAAGAAACCTATGACGACGGCTCTTTTGCCTCTTTAAATTCCTATTACCTACAGCGTAGCGACTTCTGGGATATATTCAAAGGGAACAACTATGAGAACCACTGGTACGATGAGTTCTATGACTACAACAATCAAGACGATTCCCCACAACGTGACGACAGAGGTATGTTTAATGACCAACAACAACCTTTTGACGACCAACAGCCATGGGACGACCAACAACAAGAAGACTTTGAAAAAAATAATGAGGACGAACAAAAAGCATGGGAACAACAACAGAACGACTCCGAAAAGAATCGTAGGGAGGAACAGAAGTCCACAGAACAACAATCCACTGAGAAAAGTTCTAGTAGTAGCGATACCCAAAAGAGTAGTTCTCAAAATGTGGTATCTCAAGATACCGAACCCGCCAACGAACAGAACCCCGTGGAAAATGTAGAACAGAACATAGATGAGCCATCACAAGGCGACAACAACGAACAGCCATCCGAGGAGAACTCTACTAAAGAAACTTCCGAAACTGACGACTCTACTACCAGTGCTACATCTACTGACGAAACGTCAACGGACGAAACTACCACCACAGATACCACTACCTCTACTGAAGATACTAGTACAACTTCCATTAGCGAAAGCCAAACTACTACCAACAGCAAAACTACTAGTAACGCAACGGTATCCAGTACCATTGACGATAGCGACAAATTTGAAAAGAGAAGTATCACATCTTATGAGGGTAACTTAGCTAGAAATACCATATACGTTAGAACCGACAGCGAGGGCGAAATTCAGCGTATAGCTTACCAGTATTTTGAATCTAGTAACAACGTATCTTTGGAGCAGTCTGTAGCGGAAATTATCAAGAGTGGTTCTGAGTCTGGTAAGATTGAAGTAGATAACGTCAAGTTTAGATATAGCGTATTCCAAAGTGACGATAACGACGACGGTTACGATATAGTCTTCCTAGATAGGGCTATAGAGCTATCCACGCTAAATAGACTATCTACCATATTTATAGTAATAGGTAGCCTAGGCGTGATAGTACTATTTGGAGTTAGTTGGTTGTTAGCTACATGGGCTATTACTCCTATTGCGGAGGCATGGGACAAACAGAAACAGTTCATAGCAGACGCTTCTCACGAATTGAAAACCCCTTTAACTATCATAGCTACCAACACCGATGTAGTACTTGCCAACGCTAACGACACCGTACAAAACCAGTCCAAATGGCTTAGCTATATAAAGTCCGAAACGGTAAGAATGTCCAAACTAGTTAGTGACTTACTTTACATTGCCAAATCCGATGTCAACGAAGTTGCTATGGTTATGACGGAGTTTAACCTTAGTCATACCGTGCAAGGTGTATGTTTAGTCTTTGAGAGCGTTGCCTTTGAAAAGGGCAAGTTTTTAGATAGCAACATAGTAGACGGAATATCTTACAAGGGTGACGAAGACAGAATTAAACAGCTTATAACTATATTGGTAGATAACGCTATTGTGCATTCCAACGGCAATGCTAACATTATGGTATCTCTATGCTATGATGTGAAAGACAAGGTTAAAATATCCGTTAGCAACACCAACGGCGAAGATATTCCTAAAGGCTATGAAGAACGCTTATTTGAAAGGTTTTTCCGTGTGGATAAGGCTAGAAATCGTAGCAATGGTAGTCATGGCTTAGGCTTGAATATAGCACAGTCTATAGTTAAAAACCACGGCGGAACTATCTCGGTAACTTCCACTAGCGACCATGTAGTAACTTTTACCGCTATACTTTAACTATGTATGGAACGGCAATTCGCCGTTCCGCTATATGAAAAGATGTGTTCTCTACATAATCATAATACTAATTTTTCACATTTACTTGAATAGAAATGTTTTTTAGTATTGACAAATTTTCAAGTATAAGTTAAAATTATAATAAGATATTTTAAAAGTCTGTCAATATTATATGTAAAAGGAATTTGATTGAGTATGAACGGATACATAGATTTTCACTCTCTATTGTTACCAAATTTTAAGGGCGGTTATTCCGACGAAAAGGTTCTTAAGGAAACTGTAAGTTCTTTGAATTCTGCTAAGATTAAAACGGTTGTTACTACTTCTATATTCGACCCTGAAATTGATAACATAGATGAATTTTTAAATTTAAGACAGCAATCTTTTGAATTGCTTAAGGAAAAGACTAAAGGTCTATCTTTGCCTAAGATTATTTTAGGTGCTGAAGTCTGTTTTTCTGAAAAGTTGCTTAAATTAAATGACATTAATAAGCTTTGCATAGGCGACACTGATTATATGATGATTAGCTTTAACCCTAAGGATTATTCTAAAGAGATTTTAGAACTACTGGAAAAGTTTATTATTGCTCATGATATTCACCCTATTATTGCCCATTTGGAAAGCTATCTAGACGATATACCAAAGGATGAGTTGAAAAAATTTTCACAAATGGGTGTCTTAACTGAAATCAGTTGCAGTTCTATAGTGGATAGAACTACTAGAAGACAATCTTTGCAACTTATTGAAGAAAACATTGTGCAGGTTATAGGCTCTAACAACAATGTTATTTCTAAAGAGAATAGAACTATTGGCAATATAGCCATGGATATTTTAAATAAAGATATCAGCACGAACGTTCAAGATATTGTTAAGCCATCTCCACAGTACTGCGACGCTGTTAGGATTATGAGGTATAATCTATCTTTAGGGAAGTATAAACACATAAAAAACAATGTAGGTATGATTATCTCTAATGCTAGTCTTACAGACGTTTTGGCTAACGTAAACAATTAGCATTTATTTAAAGTGAATTTAAAATAAAAACGGATTGACTCTATTTGAGCCAGTCCGTTATTTATATATTTTATATTTGTAGGATTTGCGTTATGTTAAAATGTTACACACCTAAAATCTTTTTAAAGCTATTAGATATAGTTTCCTTTAGAGCTAAAGCCTCATCCTTAGTGTCGGCAATAGTTGTGTAATAAGCTTTAATCTTAGGCTCTGTGCCGGAAGGTCTAATTACTACACTAGCACCGTCAGTAAGCTTAAATACTAAAACGTCGGACTTTGGTAGTGTAAGAGTAGTAATCTCACCAGTAGCGGTATTTTTAGATTGGCTAGTAGTGTAGTCCTCGAAAGTAGTAACCTTTAGACCGCCTATTTCAGTAGGAACGTTCTCTCTTAGGGATTTCATAATTTCAGCCATCTTTTGCATACCAGAGATACCCTCGAATTGGAAACTCTCTTGTGAGTGGTGGTATACACCGTACTTGTTGTATAGGTTTTCTCTAGCCTGTAGCATAGTAATGCCCTTAGACTTGTAATATGATGCCATTTCACAGATTAGCATAGAAGCTACTACAGCGTCTTTGTCACGGACGTAACTACCAGCAAGATAGCCATAGCTTTCCTCGAAACCGAAGATATATCTATCTTCTTGATTGTCTTTTTCTAGTAGACCTATTTGCTCACCTATAAACTTAAAGCCAGTTAATACTTCTCTAAGTTCTACGCCGTACTCCTCAGCGATTTTCTTACAGATATCTGTAGTAACGATAGTCTTTACAGCTACTGGATTTTTAGGCATAGTACCTAAAGCAGTTCTTTCTTTGCAAACGTACTCAAGGAGCATAGCACCTACTTCGTTACCGCTGAATAGAACATAGTTTCCGTTGCCATCAGGGACAGCTATACCTACACGGTCAGCGTCGGGGTC
>CAYXNU010000106.1:0-6380 GCA_964466485.1 uncultured Ruminococcus sp. | reverse complement strand
AATCTTATATGCCATTACAATACACCTCCGCTCGTTTCTAGATAACATACCATAAGTACAATACCATGGTTTATGCTACTAGTATATCACAGAAAGTTTATAAAATCAATAGCTTTTAAGTAAAAATTTTTGTGGATATTTTGTAATATATGCTAAACTTTAGGCACTGTAGGGAACGCCGATTCGGCGTTCCGCAATGTTGCTTTGCAAAATTAGATTATCGAAAAAGGCAAAAAAAACGAACTGCAAAAGCAATTCGTTTAAACTATGCGGGTGACAGGACTTGAACCTGCACACCTCTCGGCACAAGAACCTAAATCTTGCGTGTCTGCCAATTTCACCACACCCGCGTTTATTTTGTTTTTCTGTACTCTCTCTTGAGTACTTTTATATTATATCACTGCTTTTAATAAAAGTCAAGCATTTTTTAAAATTTTTTTTAAAAATTTTTACGTTTTACCTAATGCACAAAAAGTTTAGTTTTACCCCTTGACTTTTATTCAAAATGATTATATAATATTACTAAAATGGTACTAATATTCTAAAGAAAGGAATTTTTTTTATGGCACAGAATCAAATATTTGAAAATAGAGAACTCTCGTGGTTAAGGTTCAATGAAAGAGTTTTAGAAGAAGCTCAAGATAGCAAAGTCCCCTTACTAGAAAGATTGTCTTTCGTTTCGATATTCCAAAGCAACCTAGACGAATTTTTTATGGTTAGAGTTGGCTCTTTATACGACCAAATGCTAATAGATAAGTCCGCTAGAGAAAACAAGACTAATCTAACGGCTAAACAACAGCTATCAAAAATTTTCGATAGGGTTAGGGAGTTGGAATCCATTAGGGATGTAACCTATAAAAAAATCATGTCCGAACTGGATAACTATTGCGGTTTAAAACACATAAGCTTTAAAACCGCCACCCCCGACGAACTAAAGTATCTAGATACCTACTTTCAACATGAGGTTAGACCTTTAGTATCCCCACTGGTTATAGATAAGCGTCACCCATTCCCATTTTTGAACAACAAGCAAATATATACCATAGTCCACCTTGATAGCAAGTCTAGTGTGAAAATAGGTATTATTCCAAACGTGGAGGCTTTAAAGAGGATAATACCATTAGGTAACAATGGCAAAAGGTTTATGCTCCTAGAGGATGTATTGCTACACTATGCAGACCAAATCTTTGAAAACTACAAAGTCTTAGACAAGACCTTAATTAGAATTACTAGAAATGCAGATATCAACGAAAATGAAATACAGTTCGATGATGACGAAGATGGAACTTTCCGTGACGTTATGGAAATATTAGTAAAGAAAAGAAAAAAGCTATCACCAGTAAGGTTGCAGTTAGCAGACTCCTTAAACCCTATAGCTTTTGATTACCTTTGCAAAATGCTAGAGATTAACGAACATCAAATATTTTCCAACAAGTCCCCTTTAGATTTTTCATTCGTGTATGCTTTGGGCGATATCATAAAGGATAAGAGTCTAAACTTTAATAAGCTAGTCCCACAGACTTCCTCATGCATTAGCAGACGTATATCCATGGTAGACCAAATTAAGCAAAAAGATATTTTGCTATCGTACCCCTTTGAAAATATAAAATCTTTTATTAGGCTCTTAAATGAGGCCTCTTTTGACGATAGCGTGGTATCTATCAAGATAACACTATACCGTGTAGCTAGACACAGCCAAATCATAGAGGCTCTTGTAAATGCCGCCGAAAACGGCAAGGAGGTTTTAGTACTAGTAGAGTTAAGGGCTAGGTTCGATGAGGAAAACAATATAGGATGGTCTAAACGCTTAGAGGAAGCAGGATGCACTGTAATATATGGACCTAAAAATATAAAGGTACACTCTAAACTTTTATTGATAACTCGCAAAACTAAAGATGGCACAGAATATATCACACAAGTGGGTACTGGCAACTACAACGAAAAAACCTCTACCCTATATACCGACCTTTCACTAATGACCGCTAATGTGGAAATAGGTCTAAACGCTTTAGAGGTCTTTAATGCGTTATCTTTGGGGCATTTGGTGGAAAGTTCAAAACATCTGTTAGTTGCCCCAAATTGCCTACAAAATAGGGTCATTGAGATGATAGACCACGAAATAACGTTAGCTAAGTTGGGACAACCTAGTTACATCGGTATAAAGATAAATTCTCTATCCGATAAGAAGATTATACTAAAACTAGTGGAAGCCTCAAAGGCTGGTGTTAAAGTAGAGTTAATCATTAGGGGTATATGCTGTTTGATATCAGGGGTAGAGGGCGAAACTGAAAATATCACAGTGCATAGCATAGTAGGCAGATACCTTGAGCATAGCAGAATATACATCTTTGGAACGCACGAAAGATGTAGAATATTTATAAGTTCCGCTGACTACATGACTAGAAATACCGTCCGCCGTGTAGAAGTAGCCGTACCAATATACGACAAAAACATCAAGGAACGCCTTTGGAATATGTTCCAAACTATCTTTAACGATAACGTTAAGACTAGGGTTCAACTACCCGATGGCACTTACAAGAAGATAAAACCTAAAAAGGGCGAAGAACGTCTAGACAGTCAAATATACTTTTACAATCAAGCTTACGAAAACGCTAAAACTTCCGAGGAACAGAACGCTCAGTTTAAAAAGAGTACTAACAACGATGGCAGTTTCTTTAATATGTTCTTAAAGCAAAACTAATATAAAACGGAACGGTGTTTTACCGTTCCGTATATTTTTTTCTATGATATAATCTCTAAATTTCTAAGGATAGTCTTTTTACCTCGCCAGTAGTAAGCACCGCCTTTAGTTATGTTGTTTTCCGTGAGAATATGCTGTGCATGGTTTATAAATTCAGGGATATACGTTTCAAGAGCGTTTCTGTTCATAGGGCAGACCGTTTGGCAGATGTCACAACCCCATGCGGTGTGGTTTTCCACCATTAGGTTTTTTTCCATAGGAGAGAGTTCACCCTTTTTTTGTGTAATAGCAGATAAGCAAGTATCCTCACAGATAGAGCCATCTTTAATGGAGTGCGTAGGACACTCTTTTTGACATATACCACAGCCTATGCACTGCTTTTTGTAACTAGAGGTATCTAGGGGCATATCGGTTACTATTTCGCCTAGGAACACAAAAGAGCCATACTTTTCAGTGATGATTAAACCATTTTTGCCAACGCAACCCACACCAGCCAACTGTGCCGATAGCACTTCCCTAATAGGAGAACTATCCACAAAAGGCTCAAACTGGTACTCGCTAAAGTGTACTTTTAAGTCGTTCGCTAAAGCTTTTAAAGTATCCATGGCTACTGTGTGGTAGTCTGGTACACAAGCATAGTATGATATATTCTTGTTTTTGGCTCTTACTAGGTACGGAAAAGCACATACTATAATACTTTTAGAATTTAAAGGTAATCTTGCCACTGCTCTACAAGGGAGTAGTGGCAAAACGTCGTCATATTTGCAAAAGCCGAAAAGCTCAATGTTATGTGATTTTATAGCAGATACTAAAGTATTATATTCCGCACTCGTCATAGTCTTTCCACTTTTCATGGTATTTTTTATCATTACGAATCTTTACAATTGCAATAGATACTACACCCACCAACACCGATAGCGATAGTATCACAGAAGTGATGGTGCTTAACAATAGTGTATGGTTTTTAGACTCTGTGGTTTCTTTAGAACTTTTCATGAAAAAGTATCTCCTTTCAATATCTATATTATCTTTAACGCAAATCCGTGTGTAAGTATCGAATGTACGTTACATATTTTCAATGTTTAGTAAAAAGCCCGACACCTGAAAATACTAAAAAAGTTTAATGCAGATGTCGGACTATTCATATGCAGAAAAAAGCTTATTACTTAGTTTCCTTTTCAATATAAGCCACGATGTCACCGATAGTTTTAATATCAGCCATAGCCTCATCTGGAATTTCAATGCTGAAAGCATCTTCAAGGTCCATAACTAAGTCAACAACGTCAAGAGAGTCTGCACCTAGGTCGTCTGTGATAACAGCTTCCATAGTAATTTGGTCGTCTGCAACATCTAACTGTTCTGCAACG
The DNA here is from genome assembly GCA_964466485.1 of uncultured Ruminococcus sp. Taxonomy (GTDB): domain Bacteria; phylum Bacillota; class Clostridia; order Oscillospirales; family Ruminococcaceae; genus UBA5884. The sequence goes on along the minus strand of CAYXNU010000106.1, from coordinate 2,312 downwards.
ATTTCTTTAACCTTATCAAAAACCATTTAAAAAACCTCCATAATTAATGTATATACTAAACTATCCAAAGGATAGAAAGAGTATCGAAAAAAATTAACAGACTGGAATTAATAGTTATTCTTCAAATTGTCCAATCTTTCTAAACTTAGTATATCGTTCATTAAGTAAAACGTCAATACTTTTTTTCATTTTTTCATTCGTTTTTTTAACCAAATATTCTTTAATATTTTTGGACATTTTAAACAAATCAGTATGAGCACCGCCCTCAGGTTCGCTAATGATAGTTTCGCAAACCTCAAGATTTTTTAAATCTTCTGCGGTAATATGCATAATTTCGGCGGCCTCTTTTTCCTTAGAGCCATCTTTCCAAAGGATAGATGCAAAACCCCTAGGAGATACCACAGAGTATATAGCATTTTCTAGCATAGCTAATTCGTCACAAACACCCAAAGCTAAAGCACCACCGCTACCGCCTTCACCTAAAACTATAGATATAATAGGCGTTTTCAAGAGCATTAACTCCATTAAGTTCCTAGCGATAGCCTCACCTTGTCCACGTTCTTCAGCACCGATACCACAGAATGCCCCTGGGGTATCTATAAAGAATATTATAGGTCTGTGGAACTTTTCAGCCTGTTTTGCCAACCTAAGGGCTTTTCTGTAACCCTCTGGGTGTGGCATAGCAAAGTTAGACTTTTTATTCTCGTTTATATTTTTGCCTTTAACTTCGGCTATTACAGTAACGGGAATACCATTAAGAGTAGCAATACCACCCATAATAGCACCATCATCACCATAGAGTCTATCTCCATGAAGTTCTAAGAAATCATCAAAAATCATAGGGATATAATCTCTAATAGTAGGACGGTTCTTATTTCTAATTAGTTCCATTTTCTCCCATGGTGTACGGGATTTGTTTTCCATAATGAGATTACACCTACCCTTCTACTCCATAGTTATGAAGTTGTAAAACTTTTGCCAAAGTAGAGCGTAACTTTTTGCGTTCTACTATCATATCCACAAAGCCTTTTTCAAGCTGAAATTCAGCGGATTGAAAGTCGTCAGGGAGGTGCTGTTTAATAGTTCCCTCAATGACACGTCTACCCGCAAAGCCCACTAATACTTTAGGCTCAGCAATAATAATATCACCCAAAGATGCAAAAGATGCCGTAACACCACCAGTAGTAGGGTCTGTAAGCACTGTGATATATAGGTTACCACTTTCGTTATGTTTAGCTATAGCCCCCGATGTTTTTGCCATCTGCATTAAAGATACTATACCCTCTTGCATTCTAGCACCACCAGAAGCGGTAAACATCACAACAGGAAGATTATTCTCAGTAGCGTACTCTATAGCACGAGTAATCTTTTCGCCTACTACACTACCCATAGAACCCATCATAAAGTGGCTATCCATAATGCCTATAACAGTCTTAATGCCTTTGATAGTACCAACACCAGTTATAACAGCGTCGTTTAAGCCAGTCTGTTCACGCAAAGCCTGTTGTTTTTCCTCATACTTAGGGAAGTCTATAGGGTTTTTGCTTTTCATATTAATGTCAAACTCTGTAAAGCTGTCGGTGTCTAAGGTAAGTCTAAGTCTTTCTTTAGCGGTCAATCTGCCATGATAGTTACACTTAGGACACACTCTGTTCATAGCTTGAAAGTCTTCCTCGAATATGACGTTTTGACACCTAGGACACTTATAAAGAATGTCATTAGGCACACTGCTAGTTCTACTACTATGGATACTATTAGCATTGTTAGTAGTTCTATCTTCTGTAGTTTCTTGAGTAGCATTAAACCTAGTCTTTACTTGTTTAAATAAGTTTTCAAGAGCCAAAGTTGACACACCTCCAATACTTGTACTTATAATTAACTTGAATTCGATATAATACCATTGCTATCGTATAGCGGAACGGCGAGTCGCCGTTCCCTACATATGTTAATTAAAGTTTATTTATGTTTAAACTCATTCTCTAGGAAAGAGTTGTTATAGTTGCCCTCTTTAAAGGCTTTATGCCTAATAATAGATAGCTGGTAATCTATGTTAGTATCTACACCATCAACGATAAATTCAGACAATGCCCATTTCATTTTCATTATAGCTGTATCTCTATCGGGAGCGTGAACTATAAGCTTAGCAATCATAGAATCGTAGTAAGGTGGTATAGTATACCCTTGATACATAGCACTATCTACTCTAATGCCAAAACCACCCGGAATGTGTAAAGCCTCAATCTTACCAGGGGAAGGTCTAAAGTTTAGGCTAGGGTTTTCAGCGTTTATTCTGCACTCAATAGCGTGTCCTC
>CAYXNU010000105.1:0-6473 GCA_964466485.1 uncultured Ruminococcus sp. | reverse complement strand
GCAAATTGTATTGTCGTTATAGTAAACTTAGTTGGTTGTCAACCTCTATAGACTTTGAAGATAAGCCCACGCAAGGCACAGTCTTAGCTACATAGTTTTGTAGTACCTCTGGGATATCATCGCCTATGACCTTTACACTGCTAACGGTGTACTTTCCTTTAAGTGTCATTACGGCTACACCTATGCTATCCCTAGTGGATTTTGGCAATAGCAAACTAGTATTAAATACGAAAGACTTTCCGCCGTTGGAGTTAATTAACATATTAGTATCTTGTGATAAGAATACTATATCCACCAAAGGACTCTTATTAGAATACGCATTAGCTAACTTTTTACGGTTAGTCTTAGTTTCATAGGACTTGTAAGGAATCTTTGCAATCTTACCATTTTCAAATATGAATAGCACAAATCCAGTGTTAAAGTCTGTGATAGCTTTCATCTTTAGGACGTTTTCGTCGCTGTCGAAAGATAGCTTTGCAGGAATGTAGTCACCTATTAGACTAGCTTTAGTGTCGTCAAACTGGTGAACCTTAGACTTATACACTTGTGCTTTATCCGTAAAGAATAGCATTTCAGACCTGTTAGTAGTTTCCTCGTGCTGTAAGATGTAGTCGCTTTCTTTTAGCTTGTGTTCCCCTGACATTCTTAAAGACTGTGGAGTAATCTTCTTAAAGTAGCCACTAGCCGACAAGAAAACATTTACAGCATAGTCTGGGATTTCTTCTTCAAAGTTGGAAACGTCATCCTCACTGGAGTATATAAAGTCAGTCTTACGGGGTTTGCCGTACTTTTTAATATCGTTCTTAAGTTCGGATATTATAACTTTTCTAACCTTTTTGTTATCCTCTATAATGCTTTCAATCTCAGCGATATCTTTTTCAAGGGTTTCAGTTTCTTTAAGCCTGTTTAATATATACTCTCTGTTTAGGTGTCTAAGTTTGATTTCTGCTATGTATTCTGCTTGAGTTTCGTCTATACCGAAACCTATCATAAGGTTGGATATTACTTCTTCTTCCTCTTGAGTTTCTCTAATAATCTTTATAGCCTTGTCAATATCCGCTAAGATTTTTCCTAAGCCTTTTAGTAGGTGTAACCTATCCTGTTTTTTAGCGAGGTCAAACTTTAAGCGTCTACGCACACAGCCCTCACGGAAAGTTATCCATTCGTTTAAGATTTCCTTAACGCCCATAACCCTAGGAGTGCCATCTATTAGGATGTTAAAGTTACAAGAATAGTTATCCTGTAGAGGGGTCATCTTGTAGAGTTTTTGCATAAGCTTGTCGGGGTCTGTGCCACGTTTTAAATCTATAGCAAGTTTCAAACCGCTTAAGTCTGTTTCGTCACGGATATAGGAAACTTCTCTAACTTTGCCTTGCTTGATAAGTTCTATAATCTTATCCATTATGGCTTCCACAGTGGTGGAGTATGGTATTTCAGTAACTTCTATACAGTTAGCAGACTTATCATAGTTGTACTTACTTCTAATCTTTATAGAACCTCTACCAGTATCGTATATCTTTCTAAGTTCGTCCTCATCGTATACTATACTTGCACCTGTAGGAAAGTCGGGAGCTTTTAGTGTACTTAATATGTCATGTTCGGGATTTTGTAACAATGCTATAGTAGTCTCGCAAACTTCTGCTAAGTTAAACGGACACACAGCACTCGCCATGGATACCGCTATACCTACATTAGAGTTTACTAGCACCGATGGAAACGTTGCGGGTAGTAATGTAGGCTCTAGCATGGTGTTATCGTAGTTGGGAGTGAAATCTACAGTGTCTTTGTCTATATCTGCAAATAGTTCATTGCAAATGCTATCTAGTTTTACTTCTGTGTACCTAGATGCCGCATAAGCCATATCCCTAGAGTAGCACTTACCAAAGTTACCTTTGGAGTCTACATAGGGGTGTAGTAACGTTTCATTGCCCCTTGACATACGCACCATAGTTTCGTATATGGCACTGTCGCCGTGGGGGTTTAATCTCATGGTTTGCCCTACAACGTTAGCGGACTTAGTTCTGCCACCGTTGAGAAGTCCCATCTTGTACATGGTGTATAGCAACTTTCTATGAGAGGGCTTAAAGCCGTCTATTTCGGGCAACGCACGGGATATTATTACACTCATAGCGTAAGGCATATAGTTTTTTTCAAGTGTATCCGTAATCTTTTCTTCTACTAAAACCCCAGCGTTTTCTATATACGCATTAGGGAATTTCTTCTTATCTAACTTAGGCTCTTTTTTCTTTTTAGCCATACTTTAAATTAACCTCCTTAAAATTTTAAAACCACCAATCAGTCAAGGGGTATTTATTAGCTTATATCTGCCATTTCTAAGTATTCACTGCCGAACTGTGCAATGTGGTCTTTTCTGCCTTGAAGGTCGTCACCTAGGAGCATATCAAAGATGTAAGCAGTCTGTTGAACGTCATCGGGGTTGATTTTTATTAAACGTCTGGTATCGGGGTTCATGGTAGTTAGTGACATCATTTCGGGTTCGTTTTCGCCTAAACCCTTTGAACGTTGGATAGTATACTTCTTACTACCAACAAGCTTTAGTATATCGGACTTTTCTTTTTCGGTATACGCAAAGTAAGTCTTATCTTTGGTGGTAATCTCAAACAGTGGAGATTCTGCAATATAGACGTACCCTTGTTCAATGAGTGTAGGAGTTAATCTGTAGAGCATAGTTAAGATTAGCGTTCTAATTTGGAAACCGTCAACATCGGCATCGGTGCATATTACTACTTTGTTCCACTTTAGGTTGTTAATATCAAAAGTAGACAAATCCTTATTAGACTTAGTTTTAACCTCTACACCACAGCCCAAAACTTTCATAATATCTGTTATTATTTCATTCTTGAATATTTTATCATAGTCAGCTTTAAGGCAGTTTAGAATCTTACCACGCACAGGAATTACCGCTTGAAATTCAGCCTCACGAGCCAACTTAACAGAACCTAAAGCAGAGTCGCCCTCTACTATGTAGAGTTCTCTACGGGATACGTCTTTGGTACGGCAATCCACAAACTTCTGTACCATGTTAGATAGGTCTATGCTACCCGATAACTTTTTCTTAATATTTAGTCTAGTCTTTTCGGCGTTTTCACGGCTACGCTTGTTAATCATTACCTGTTCAGCAATCTTTAGAGCGTCGTCGGGATTTTCAATAAAGTATATTTCTAGTTGGTGCTTTAAAAATTCCGTCATGGAGTCGGTTATAAACTTATTAGTGATAGCCTTTTTAGTTTGGTTTTCGTAAGAAGTTTCCGTTGAGAATGACGAAGATACTATTACTAGACACTCCTCAATATCGGCAAAAGTAACCTTGTTTTCGTTCTTTAAGTACTTTCCATTAGACTTTAGGTAGTTGTCTATTTGGTAGGTAAAGGCTTTCTGTATAGCTATCTTAGGAGAGCCACCGTGTTCCAAAAAGCTTGAGTTGTGGTAATACTCTGCAAACTTAACCTTATTAGAAAAGCACACCGCCACGGATAGTTTTACCTTGTAATCGGGTCTATCCTCACGGTCACGACCCACACGTTCAGCCGTCCAATACTGTATAGGAGTTAGAGCGTTGTCGCCTACTATTTCGCCCATGTAGTCTGTGATACCGTTCTCATATAGAAACTCTTGTTCTACAAAAGAGCCATCTTCCTGTTGGATTTTCAAAACGAATAAAACATTAGGGTTTACGACAGCCTGTTTTTTTATAGTATCTATGTAAAACTCATCTGGTATGTTGATATCTATAAATACGTCTAAGTCGGGTTTCCATTTAGTCTTAGTTCCGGTGTAGTTTAGTTTGCACTTTTGTTTTTTAAGTCCCCCAACGTTTTCGCCCTTTTCAAAGTGGAGGTTATACTTATAGCCATCCCTAACGATTTCAACGTCCATGTATTCGGAGGAGAACTGAGTAGCACACAATCCCAAACCGTTCAAGCCTAGTGAGAAGTCATAGCTTTCAGCGGACTTGTCATACTTACCACCGGCATACATTTCACAGTAGACTAGTTCCCAGTTGTAACGGTTTTCTTTGGTATTGAAATCCACAGGGCAACCACGACCAAAGTCTTCCACCTCTATGGAGTTATCATTGTACTTAGTTATTAGTATCTTATTGCCATACCCCGAACGAGCCTCATCTATGGAGTTTGAAATTATCTCAAAGACGGAGTGTTCGCAACCCTCAAGACCATCCGAACCAAAAATAACCGCAGGACGCTTTCTGACTTTGTCCGCACCCTTTAACATGGTTATGCTATCGTTGCCATAGTCTATACTTTTTTTAGCCATAAAAAGTTCCTTTCTTTCGTTCTACAGAATTAAATCGAATAAATCGAATTTGCGTAATATAGAACGCTCAAAAGTAAAGAGCGTTCCAAAATAGTCTATTCTTTAATTAGTTTAACTGATACCCAGTTTTCAAGTTCTTTAATAGCTTGAACCTTAAACCCTGCACCTACAACTTCTTCTATAACCTCATCTTTACGGCTATCTATAATACCTGATATTATCAATATGCCGTTAGGTTTAAGGTATCTGTAAAAGTGGTTTCTCATTCCTATAAGAACGTCTGCTACTATGTTCGCTGTAATGATATCGTAGTTGTCGCCTAACTTATTAGACAACTCCTCATTGGATACTATATCGCCACAGTATGCGGTATACTTGTCTGTAGGTATGCCGTTCTTTTGAGCGTTCTCTATAGCGGTTCTAACGGAATGGTCTTCTATATCTACAGCGGTTACACTGTCTGCACCTAGCAACATAGCCCCTATGGATAGTATACCACTACCACAACCTAAATCCAAAACTCTGTCGCCCTTTTGGATACAAGTTTCTAGGAACTCAAGGCATAGTTTAGTAGTGTTGTGTTGTCCCGTGCCGAAACTAGAAGCAGGGTCAATCTCTAATATAGTTCTGTTATCCACGTTGTTGTATTCTTCCCATGATGGCTTAATTAAAAGCTTTTCACCGACTTTTAAAGGTTTAAAGTATTGTTTCCAGTTGTTAGCCCAATCTTCCTCTTTAACGTTATTAAAGGTTAATTCTAGCCTACCGAACTTGTTTTCGGTATCGTTAGCCTTTAAGTTTTTAAGTAGTGTCTTTAAGGATAGAACCATTTCAGCCCCTTGAGAGTCGTCAGGGATGTACACTGTAACACTAGTTTCACAGTTGGATAGGTTCATTAAGTCTTCGTCTATGTAATCCCAGTGACCGTTTTTGTTGTCTAGGAACTCTTGAAAATCTGTTGCATCTTTAATAACAAACCCTTTAATGCCTACATCTAAAAGGTTTGCACATAACTCATCTACAAACTCTGTAGTGGTAAATATTTCAGTTTCTAACCAATTCATAAAAGATAAAACCTCCAAAAAAATTTTTTTGACTTCTTTAATATAACACAAATTAAAAAGCTTGTAAAGTTCTTTTTTAAAATTAAAAGTATCATGTACATAAAAAGTAACTGACTTATTTGTTTAAATAAGTCAGTTGTAAAGAAATATTTTTCGGTAAACCTATATATATTGTAAATTAGAATAATATCAATTGTTTTAATAGAATGTAATCACTGCAATCAACAGAACCATTTCCGTCAAAGTCTAGTGTAGATAGTTCACTTTGAGTGAATGACTTACCATTCTTAAGCTTATCAGAAACGTAAAGAATATCGTTTACGTTTAGTTGTCCGTCGCCGTTTACATCGTAAGGTGTAGTGCTATTGCTTAGCTTAGCGTAGTCTAAGCATACCCAACCGATTTGTCCGTTGTATACAGTCTTACCCCAGTTGCCATCGATAGATACGATGTCAATCTTAGTACCCATACCGATAACGTCTAGCTTTTCGGTATCAGTAGAGTTGCTTTCTCTTAAGCATAGGTTGTCAGTAGTAACGTAAGTACCAACCTTGTTACTGCTATTTGAAACTGCTACGTTTACAGCAGAAGAAAATTCAGTAGTACCAGAAGATACAAAGCTTAAACAAATCCATGCAGATTTACCATTGTAGGAAACCTTGCCCCATTCGCCATTAACTGCTAAAACTTCAACAGTAGTGTTAATAGGAATGATTCCGTAACTTTCAGCAGAGATAGAAGCACTAGCTCTGTAGTTTAGAGGTTCAGCAGTGGTATAAGTACCAGTGCTATACTTGTAAGAACTTTGTGTCTTTTTAGCATAACCTAAATGCATCCAACCCATGTTGCCATTGTAGCAAACGTAACCCCATTCGCCATCAACATCTGATACGTTTAAGTAAGTTGCATTAGGAATAATATCTATTACATCTGCACTAGAAGTAGCATCAGTTCTTAGGCAAAGGTCGGAAGTCAATTGATATAGACCAGTGCTATATGTAGAATTTTTGCTAGTAGTAGTGCTTGTATTTGTAGTAGTTGTTGTGCCTGTACTTGCTGTGCTTGTACTTGTACCAGCAGTAGAAGTATTAGACTTTGTGCTACTAGAAGTAG
>CAYXNU010000104.1:0-6533 GCA_964466485.1 uncultured Ruminococcus sp. | reverse complement strand
CGCTCCTTATGACCTAGTATGTTACGTTGCAGAAAACGGCAAACTTCCTGTAGTAAACTTTGCTGCTGGTGGTATTGCTACTCCAGCTGATGCTGCTCTTATGATGCAACTTGGTAGCGAGGGCGTATTCGTAGGTTCTGGTATATTCAAGTCTTCTAACCCTAAGGTTATGGCTAGAGCAATCGTTAAGGCTACTGCTTACTACAATAACCCTGAAATCGTTGCTGAGGTTTCCGAGGGTATTGGTGAGGCTATGAAAGGCTTATCTATCGATGAGATTCCACCACAATACAGACTAGCTGAAAGAGGTTGGTAATCTGTGGGTAATGTTGTTGGAGTTCTATCTTATCAAGGTTCTGTTATAGAACACATGAAAGCTTTATCCAAAATAGAGGGCATTACTCCTGTGGAAGTTAAAACCTTAGACGGTATTAACTCCGTGGATAGACTTATTATCCCTGGGGGCGAAAGCACTACTATTTCTAAGCTTTTAAAGATATTTGGCTTGTTTGAACCTCTACAAAAAAGAATTAAAGACGGTATGCCCGTTTGGGGTACTTGTGCAGGTATGATACTTCTCGCTAACGAAATAGTTGGCGAGGAAGCACACCTACAGTGCATGGATATTAAAGTTAAACGCAATGCCTATGGCAGTCAGCTAGATAGCTTTAGTTGTAACCATGTTATCCCAGAGTTTTCAACTGAGCCTCTACCTTTAGTGTTTATTAGAGCGCCTTATATTGAAAGCGTTGGCAAAGACGTTAAGGTTCTATGTGAGTTAGACGGTCACATAGTGTGTGCTAAACAGGATAACGTACTAGTAACTTCTTTCCACCCTGAGTTGACAGAAGATACTACCATCCTTGAGTATTTTTGCAATATGTAAAAAAGTTAGTCCCTCAAATGTTAAAGTTTGAGGGACTCGTATTATTTAACGTCAAAGGACAGACAACTTAAAATCTTATATCATTTGTAGTATCTTTTTCTTTAGTAGTAGCAAGTCTACGGAGTTTATATCTCCATCCTGATTTACGTCGAAAATGCAGTTTGCATATGGGTCGTCGGTGTCTGTAGTAGTAGTTACGGCTTCGCTACCTAGTAGTATAGGTGACTTTAAACCACCAGCTGTAGTTACATAGTCTTTGCTAAGATATGTAAATAGTGCATCCTCGGTAATTTCACTGTAGTAGTATATTTGTATATCGTTGTTAATAGTATACTTACCTATATCATCAGTAGAATATTCTGCCCATGTGTCATAATAGCAACCTATAGAATAATCTCCTATTATAGATATATTCTTAGGCATGGTTATGCTAGTAAGGTTTCTACTAGTAGCATAGAATGCTTTTTGTCCTATGCCAACTACTGTGTATCCGTTGACGGTTTCAGGAATTACCACATCTGCAACGGTACTTGAATAGTTTATTACTGTAGCGGTTTTGCTAACAGTATCGTAACTAAATGCTAAATCGCTATCGCTAGTCTTTATACCAAAAGCATTAACCATATAGTCTTTACTAGCATACTCCAATAGCACATCTTGATTTGTAGAACTTGCACAAGTAACCCTTAAATCATTATTAACTGTATACTTACCTATATCATCGGTAGAATATTCTGCCCATGTGTCGTAGTAGCAACCCATAGCGTAATCTTCTATGGTTGTAACGGTTTCTGGGATTTGTATACTTTTTAAATTTCTACTAGTATCGTAGAAAGCCTTTGTACCTATAGTAGTTACTGTGAACTTACCATTTTGCACGGTAGGAGGTATAACTACATCGGTAGCAGTACCAACATACTTTACTAAAGTAGCGGTTTTGTTTTCTGTGTCGTAAGAAAAAGTAAAATCGCTCTCATCGTTGTAGGTGTCACTAGCACTAGCAGATATAACACTGCCCACAGGTGCGACAGCCCCAACAAAACTAACTACGGGTAACATCAAAGCTAAAGACGCTCCAAAAGCCACCATCTTTTTATAATTCATTAAAAATCCTCTCCTTTAATACAGTTTTTTCTAAAAAAACTTTATATTGGTATTATATCACAATACCAAAAGTTTGTCAATACTTTTTTGACATTTTATATAATTTTAGCAAAATAAAATATATTTTTATAGATAAAAAGCCCTTGTATTAACACATACAAGGGCAATTTTTTAAAGATTATTCTGTTTTAATGTGAAAAGCATTTATTCCATTTTCTATTAGCTTATAGGATATATCCACCAACTTTTCGGGCGTGATAAGACTTATATCCTGTAGCCAAACCTCTATAATGCCCATAATTCCCGAAATAAAGTAGCAAGTAGCGACTACTATTTCGTTCTCCGTGGAATCATCTGGCATAAGGTTTTGTATGATAGCGTGTATCTTTTCGTATATGATATCTCTTAGCTTTTTATGGAAAGCAATATCGCCGTTTTTACTGAGCAATACTGCACAAATATCGGCATTGGAGTATATAGTAATATATGTATCCTGTAGGAAATCTATGAGGGTACTTTTAGTAACTCTATCCTTAGAGAGTTCATCCAAAGTTTTCAAGAACTCATTCGATAGGTCGTTTTCTATCTTTTCCACCATATCGTAGATATCCTTGTAGTGTAGGTAAAAAGTAGAGCGGTTAATATCTACTTCGTCAGCCAACTCTCTTACAGTTATTTCCTTGATGCTTTTGGTTTTCATGAGTTTAGTAAGCCCCTTAACCAGTTGAGCTTTTGTCTTTCTTACTCTGCGGTCTTGATGTTTAGCCATAATATACAAATCCTTTCTTAACTTTTTGTTAGCCTTGTCTAACTAACTTAAAAGTATATTAATAGACGTATCTGTGCGGATATGTCTTCTAATATACAATATTATAAATATTAACGCTTGAAATTATTTTACACTAATAGTATAATATAATTGGCTCTAAAAATCAACACTTTTCTATTAATAGATTGAAAAAATTTTTTAGAACCGCATCATTAAAGAAAGGAGTTTTTTTATGAAAGATAGTAACAAAAACGAGAAACAATCTTTCTTAAAAAGGAATTTTAAAACTATCGCCACAATAGGTATAATTGCTATCCCGACGATATACACAGCGTTCTTTTTAGGCTCTATGTGGGACCCTTACGGCAATATAGAAAACTTACCAGTAGCGGTAGTAAACAACGACAAAGCCGTTGAATACAACGACGAAACTCTCGATGTTGGCGAGGCTTTGGTATCAAACTTAGAAGAAAACAGTTCTTTAGCCTTTAACTTTGTAGACAGTTCTACAGCACAAAAAGGCTTAGAGAATGGCACTTACTACATGGTTATCACTATCCCAGAAGATTTTTCTAAAAATGCTTCTACAGTACTAGACGAAGAACCTCAAAAGATGGTTCTAGACTATGCGGTAAACCCTGGTACGAACTATATAGCCTCTAAAATGAGCGAATCTGCACTTGCTAAGATACAGAAAAGCGTTCAAGAGAGTATAGTAGAAGAATACGCAGAAGTCCTATTCGACCAGCTAGGTGTTATCGGGGACGGCATGGACGATGCCGCAGACGGTGCTAACCAACTTAAAGACGGTGTTCAACAGTTATCCGATGGTAACGACACTATTAGCGAAAACTTGAAAACCCTCGCTGATAGCACTATTACTTTTGAGGAGGGTTCTATAACTCTAACGGACGGTATTAAATCTTATACAGACGGTGTATCTTCTGTAAACGATGGTGCTAAACAACTATCCGATGGTGCTACCACCCTAAAGGATGGCACTAAATCTCTAAACGATGGCGTTGGGCAACTATCCAGTGGACTAAGTGCCTACACAGACGGCGTATCCGCTGTAAACGATGGTGCTGGGCAACTATCCAGTGGTACTACTACCCTAAAGGATGGCACTCAAGCCCTTGAAGATGGTGTATCAACCTTTGCTAGTGGTCTAACTACCTACACAGACGGTGTATCCTCTGTAGATAGCGGTGCTAACCAACTATTTACAGGTTCTGCTACACTAACGCAAGGCTTACTAACCTTAACAGATGGCTCTAGTACGCTAAGCAACGGCTTACTAACCTACACACAAGGTGTATCCTCTGTGAACGACGGTGCTAGTCAACTATACGATGGCATTAGCACTCTAGCGGATGGTTCTACAGCCCTTGCAGACGGTGTAAACCAACTAGAAGATGGCTCTTTGGCAGTGTCACAGGGTGTGGAAAGCTACACTCAAGGAGTTTCACAAGTGGCTACTGGTGTAGATACTCTAAATAGTAGTAGTCCACTACTAGTAAACGGTTGCCAACAACTCTCCGATGGAGTATCACAGTTAAAGGGCGGTAGCACTTCCCTACTAACTGGTTTAAATACTCTAGCTACTACCCTAGACAGTAGCCTTAGCGATACCAACAAGGAAAACATAGAGCAAGTTACCAACGGTTTAGATGCTCTAAATACTGGTATACAAACACTAAATACCACCCTACAGAATGCAGACCTAAACTTAGACCTATCCGGTTTGATGACTACCCTAAACGGTTCACTAACTACCATAGGCACAGACGCTCAAACACTAGGTACAAACTTGACAGACTTACAGACTACTCTAACATCCTTAATGCAAAGTGAGGCTTTTCAAGCACTACCCGCAGAACAACAACAAGCCCTAGCTACTAGCATTACTGCTACACTAGAAAGCATGGCTACTGCTACTCAAGATATAGGTAGCAACGTTCAAACTGTGGCTACAGCAGTTCAGTCCGCTGACTTAGATACTACTATTTCAAACGTTACGAACTCCATAGGCACACTAAAGTCTAGTGTGGAAACTATCGCTACTAACTCTAACGTTTTGTTACCAGCCTCTAAGCAGACTATAACCACCCTAACTAGTGGTTTAAGTAGTGTTCAAACAGTCCTAGAACGTCAAGGCACTACTGCTGAAGATATGGGTATCATTCAAGCGGTGCAAACTATAGACAATGGCATATCTACACTACAAAACGGTATAGATAGCGAAAACGGTCTTATGAATGGTATAACATCCTACACTACAGGAGTTGGCACTCTAAGTACTGGTATACAAACCCTTACAGCAAACTCCGAGGCTTTAACTAATGGTGCTACTAGCCTATATCAAGGTATAGCACAGCTAAACGGTCAAGTGCCTACTCTAACCAACGGTATAGCACAACTACAGACTGGTAGCAAGTCCCTACTAGATGGCACTAGCTTGTTAGTATCCAACAACGATACTTTGGTAAGTGGTGCTAATGCTATCACTAGTGGTAGCACACAACTATACGAGGGTTCACAGACTCTACAGACTGGTTTAGGTACTCTATACGATGGTACTCAACTACTAGTAAGCAACAGCCCTGCACTACTAGATGGCATAAACTCTATCGCTGATGGCTCTAAGTCATTGAATAGCGGTGTAGACACCCTACAGAGTGGTGTAAGTTCGCTATTCGCTGGTACACAACAGTTGGTAGCTAACAACGACACTCTACTAACTGGTGTAAGTTCTCTAGCAGATGGTTCTAAGGCTTTAGACGATGGTGCTTTATCACTATCCGAGGGCATAAACACCCTATACGATGGTACTAAAACTTTAGTATCCAACAACAACGACTTAGTAGACGGTGCTACTCAACTTTCAGATGGTGCGGGTAAGATAGCAGATGGTTCTAACAAGTTGTACGATGGTACTTTACAACTATCCGATGGTATGACAGAACTATCCGACGGTTGCGACACTCTAGCGGTTGCACTATCCGATGGTGCTACAGAAGTCCACGACGTAAACGTAAGTGACGATAACATATCGATGTTTTCTGCCCCTGTAGACTCCGAGGAAACTATCCTAACAGACGCTAAGAACAACGGTCAAGCGATGTCCGCATATATGATGTCTGTTGGACTTTGGGTTGGCTGTATGGCATACTGCATAATGTTCTCCCCTAAGGAGGAGTTTGAGGAGAGTAACATTAGTAAGAAATCTTCTGTACACTTCTGGGCTAAAAACATGGTAAGGTTCGTTATTATAGCTATAGTTCAAGCTATAGTTATGATAGTAGCATTACACTATATACTAGGTTTCGACCCTATCTACTTTGGAAAGACTATCCTAGTAGCTTGTGTAGCCTCCATGGCATTCATGATGTTATTCTACTGCTTGAACCTACTATGCGGAAAAGTTGGTAGTTTCATACTATTAGTATTTATGGTATTACAACTTAGCGGTGCTGCTGGAACTTATCCACTAGAGCTATCCGGTGAGTTTTACCAAAAGATACACCCATATATGCCATTTACCTACACAGTAAATGCATTTAGAAGTACTACCGCTAATGGTCTAAATATCTCTCACGATATGGCTATATTAGGTGGCATATTTATAGTATTCTTGATGGCAAACTTAGCAGTAATATACTTTAAAGCTAAACATCAAGATAGTATCTCACACAGCAGTGTTAACTCCAACACTGAGGACAGCGACAGCCACGAGGTAGTAGCATAAACTTTTTAAATTGCTTACATCTACAA
>CAYXNU010000103.1:0-6551 GCA_964466485.1 uncultured Ruminococcus sp. | reverse complement strand
CCACATCCAACAATGTGTATCTCTATAACGGGAGAACCCGTTCAAACTTATTAGATAAATACCGTTCAGCCGAAAGCTCAGGGAGGAGTAAAACCGCATTTCAATACTATCATCTCAGCAAATAGATAGTTCTCTGTGAATATCCATAACGATTTGCGTTCCCGTCATAGCCTTTAAAAATATTCTGTATGTATATAATACAACATTTTGGGAAGTTTGTCAAGTGTTAATTTTTATTTTTTAGTCTATTCTCAAAAGCATTTTTTTAAGGGTTAATAGGTCTAGAATGTTCACAGTGCCATCGTTGTTTAAATCTGCACTAGAGGTATAAAAGTCTAAGTTGGAAACATCCATGCCCAGTAGATATTTTTTTAGAGTTAAAAGGTCTGTAGCGTCTATAGAGCCATCAAGATTAACATCTCCTAAGTTTGTACCATTTATAGAAGCCATTTTAGATTTCAAATAGCTATCCAAATTTTGTGCGATGTTGCTAACATAGTCGTCAGCATATACGTCTATTCCTAGACCCTCGCTCATCATGGTTACATAATCGTCATAGTAGTAGTCGTTGGTGTATAGGCTGTCAAATAGTTCTATACCCGAAGTTTTATCTTTTGCGTATACGTTTAAAACGTTAAGAGCCGTTAGACCCGCCATAGCGTAGTCTGTGTTGTAAAAAGGTTGTGTATATATTTGGTTAATGTCAACGTATGAACTATACTCCTTAAGCCCCCCTAGATTGTATGCTACATCGCCTAATAGACCGTAGTCGTACATAAGTTGTAGATACTGCTCTTGTAGTTCGCTAGGGGTGACGGTATCAGCATTTTGAAAAGCATATAGTTCTAAGTCGCTAACGGATAGACAACCATTTACATAGTTTAGGGTATTATCTAAAGTGTTGCTAACACATAGTATGTTACTCTTTTCTAAATCGTCAAAGTAGGCGTTTAGGTTTTCGTTGCATAGGTATGAGAACGATACAGAAACGTTTTCCGAAACGCTATTCTGTGTTTGGATAAATCCATCTAGATTAGCATACCAGTCTATAAAGTGTCCGAACTCGTGAGAGATACCGTTGGTAAACCAACTATAAAAGTTACTAGAAAAAGTCATGTATATGTATCCTTGAGAATATTCTGGGAGTAGTGTGGTATACCCTTGACTATATGTGTAGTCATCGTCTATGACTAGTAAGTTATGGTCAATCATATAGTCGTAGATATCTAGGTATTCGTCACCCACTGCGGATATTACAGTAGAGGATAGTTCTTTAGCTTTGTCTATAGAGTACACATCACTAAAGGCACTGCTATAGTTTGGCACTTGTGACAACTGTGCTGAATAGTCCTCGACTATGGGAGTAATATACTCTTTAACATCGCTAGATATTTCGTTAATTTCTTCTAAGTCGTAGTCGTAAGACATATCTATATAGCTTGAATATCCTTGTGCTACTGCTAAGTTGTTGTATAGTTTAAGCAAGTCTATATATAGTTTTCCTAAAGTTTCGTCGTCTATACCGTAGGATTTTTTTGCGGAATTGATAGCATCTTCTATAGCGTAGTATTCGTCTAGTTTGCTTTGAGGGATACTATCATAGCTAGAGTAGTTGAAAACTAGTTGATAGAATAGTGTTACATACTGGCTCATCAAATCGCTATATAGAACTTTCTTACCCTTATAGGATACTTTTTTATTAGAAATATCAGTTTGCACTAGAGAAAAGTATTTAGATATCTTGTTGGAAATTTCTGTGTTTATAGCCTTTGCTTCGTCGTTTAGGGTGTCGTCATATAGAAAACTAGAGAAGTACACATACATTTGATAGTAGTTATCAGCGTATTGGCTGTCGGAGTTGGCTAATTCGTATAGGTCGTTAAGTAAGTTTTCACCAAAGGAACTTTTCATAAGAGTTTGAAAAGCTGTATCGTATTCGTTTACAAACTCTGTATATAGGCTTGATGTACTAGTGTACTCATATAGATTTGTAGTAGTTGGGTCTTGATTATAGTATAGGGATGCCAAATTGTAACTATTAACCACTTTTATGGAAAATACATCTAGTTGGTCGGATAAGTCAAAAAAAGTTTCAACGTTTTGGTTGTTGTATTCTGCTGTAGATAGATTTGTTATACCATCGAAAGTGTCTTGAATGTCAGAAATTTCATAGTGTACATATTCCATATCTTCTAAGTTTGTATCACCATGAATACCATCTTCCATGAGGGGCTTGTTGTAGTAGTTTAAAAGTACGTCGCTTTTGGTAGATGTTTCATTTGCAGAAACCGACACCGCACTAAAACTACATAGCATTGCCAAAGCCGAAGTTACTGCTAATAATCTTTTAAGTAAAGAACTCATATATTTTTTTGACCTCCATATCTATTCTTTTAGGACAAACCGTTAATAATGGTTATAGTATATCATATAAATTTTACCTTGTCAATATATAGATATGTTGCACTCTATTGGGGGTTATATTAAAATTTTTTGCTATGTTGTATTGAAGTAATTGAAAATTTATAGTATAATATGTATTGTATAACATTTGGAAGGAGTTTTTAACATGATTATTTTAGACGATTTAAAGACCGAATTAGTATCTTACAGGAAAGATATTAAGGAACTCTATGAGGTTTTAGATATTAAAAATGCATTAGAAGAAGTTAAAAGTTTGCAAGTTGAAATGGAAAAGCAAGGCTTTTGGGACGACTTAGAAAACTCTCAAAAGGTTTTGCAAAAGTCCAAAGCACTTGAACACAAGATAGAACACTTTAACCAACTATCTAACAAGTTAGAAGATACTATTACAATGGTTGAACTATCCATAGAAGAAGACGACGACAGCATTATCGATGAGGTAGTAAACGAAGTTAATAGCTTTAAAACAGAACTAGAAGACTTAAAACTATCTACTCTACTAAGTGGTGAGTACGACTCCAAAAACGCTATAGTAACTTTTCATGCTGGTGCTGGTGGCACAGAGGCTCAAGACTGGGCAGAAATGCTTTACAGAATGTATAATCGTTGGGCAGAACGTCACAGCTTTAAAGTAAAGCTATTAGACTATCTAGATGGCGATGAGGCAGGTCTAAAGAGTGCCTCTATACTAATAGAGGGCGAAAACGCTTACGGCTTTTTAAAGTCCGAGGCGGGAGTGCATAGGCTTGTTAGAATTTCACCATTTGACTCATCAGGTAGAAGACATACATCTTTTGCAGCAGTGGAAGTTATGCCAGAAATAGACGACACTATAGAAATAGACATCCGCCCAGAAGATTTAAAAGTGGATACCTACCGTTCTAGTGGTGCAGGTGGACAACACATCAACAAGACGGAATCCGCTATTAGAATTACGCATATACCTACTGGTATAGTAGTATCTTGCCAAACACAAAGAAGTCAGTTTCAAAACCGTGACTACGCTATGAAAATGTTACGTTCTAAACTTATAGAAATTAAAGAGCGTGAACACCTAGACAAAATAGAAGATATTAAGGGCGTACAAAAAGAGATAGCATGGGGCGCTCAAATACGTTCATACGTTTTTATGCCTTATACCCTTGCCAAAGACCACCGCACAGGTTTTGAAAACGGCAACATTCAAGCGGTAATGGATGGCGACTTAGATGGCTTTATCAATGCATATTTAAAGTCACTAATAGCCACTAACTAGATATAAGTAAGGGAAGTGATATTTTGAAAAAAACTATTGGTAGTTATGTTTCCGATTACTTTAGTTTAACTTACGACAACGCAGACAGCGACACCATTAGAGAACGTATAATAAGTGGCGGTCAAGTTAGGGGTACTAACCTATGCATACTAATGTTAGCTATCTTTGTAGCGTCCATAGGGTTGAATATGAACTCTACAGCGGTAATAATAGGTGCTATGTTAATATCTCCACTTATGGGCGGAATTATGGCGGTAGGCTATTGTATTGCCACTAATGACTTAAAATCTGCATTTCAGTTTTTGGTTAGACTGCTTTTGCAAGTAACCATTAGCTTAGTGACTTCTTTTATATACTTTACTATTTCGCCGATATCCACGGCACATTCGGAACTACTAGCTAGAACTAACCCCACCATCTGGGATGTGCTAATAGCTTTCTTTGGAGGTTTAGCGGGTATTATAGGCACTACACGTCAAGAAAAAGGAAACGTTCTCCCTGGGGTAGCAATAGCTACCGCCTTAATGCCACCGTTATGTACGGCAGGTTATGGACTTTCTATACATTCGTTAAAGTTTTTCTTAGGGGCTATGTACCTATTCTTTATAAATAGTTTTTTCATATGTTTGGCTACTATAATAATACTTAAGATTATGAAAACCCCCGAACACGTCAAGCTATCCAAACGTGCAAGGAAAAGAGTTCACAAACAGCTTATCTTGATAACTTGTATCACTATAACGCCTAGTATATACTTAGCATACCAAACTACTCAAGACAGCATACAAGAAAATCGCATGGAAACTTACATATCCGAATGTTTTAACTTTCCAAATACGGAAGTTATACAGTATAGCATAGACGACGAAAACAACGTCCTAGAGGTTGCACTTTTGGGACAGTCTATAGATAACAAGACTATCGACGAACTATCCGCACAGTTGGCAGACTACAAACTAGATGATTTATCTTTAAAGATTACTCAAACGCAAACCACCACCGACACCGACACCGAAAAGCTTAAAGAGTTAATACAAAACTTAATCAACAACAATGTGGATATAAACTCCTTTAAAGAGTTTATGTACAAGACGGAAACCTTAGAAAAAGACTCCACAGAAAATGCTAACACCCTTAATACTTCCGATTTTGAAAAGTTGTCAAAGTCTATACAGACACTCTATGCCAACGTTGACGGTTGCTATATAGGTTACGTTAAAGAGTATCTATCCGAGGGGAACGCACAGGATACTATAATGGTATTATTGGAAACCTCTACAAAGCTATCTAGTGAGGAATACTCACGTTTGGAAGATTGGCTAAAGATAGAACTAAATACAGAAAACTTTATGTTGCTAGAAAATTCTAAAGAGGTAGAAGTATCCGAAACTTCTCAAGATACAGAACTTACAGAAAACGTCACATCTGAAACAGATGTTGAAATTACTACCACTACACAAGAACTAGAATAAAAAGTTATAATACATATTGACAATTAAAAAAATAGTGGTATAATTGTATTATAGTATAATATTTAAATAGAATCTTCGGGGTAGCGTGAAAATCGCAATTGGTGGTATAGTCCACGAGCTTTACAGCATGATTTGGTGTAATTCCAAAACCAACCGTATAGTCGGGATAGGAGAAGAACTTTTTACAGCTACTTAAAGAATGTTTAGCAATTAATTATATCCTCCCCCCTTTAGAATGATTTTGTATTCTTAGGGGGGTTACGTTTATGAGGTGGTATCATGTGTGATAGTATATATATGCAAAAAGCTATAGAGTTAGCTAAAAACGGTATAGGCTTTGTAAATCCTAACCCACTAGTAGGAGCGGTAATAGTCAAAGACGGCAAAGTGATAGGCGAGGGTTACCACGCTAAGTACGGCGACCTCCATGCCGAACGAAATGCCTTTAAGTACTGCGACGACAACCACATAGACTGCAAGGGTGCAACTATGTTTGTAACTCTAGAGCCTTGCTGTCACCATGGAAAACAACCCCCTTGCACTGAGGCTATAGTAGAACATGGCATATCTAAAGTGGTAATAGGTTCTCGTGACCCAAACCCTTTAGTTAGTGGCAAGGGTGTTGAATATCTAAGAAGTCACGGGATAGAAGTTATCACGGACTATATGCGTACCGAATGCGACCAACTTAACGATATATTCTTTCACTATATAACTACTAATAAGCCATATGTAATTATAAAATCCGCAATGACCCTAGATGGCAAGATAGCTTCTTACAGTGGAAAATCTCAATGGATATCTTGTAAAGAATCTAGAGAGCATACCCACCAAACTAGAAAAAGAGTATCTGCTATTATGGTAGGAATAGGCACAGTACTAGCCGACAACCCTATGCTCACTTGCAGAACGGAAAACCCATCCAACCCAACTAGAATAGTATGCGACAGTAACTTGCGTATACCTATAGATTGCAACCTTGTATCCACCGCAAAGGATATCCCTACATATGTAGCTACTATATCTAACGATAGTGAAAAGGTTTCTCAACTTGAAAACTTAGGCGTTAAAGTATTAAAGACTTCTTCTAAAAATGGCAGAGTAAACCTAAACGAACTAGTGGAAACTTTAGGCGGTCTAAAAGTTGACAGCCTACTAATAGAGGGCGGTTCGGAGTTAAACTTTTCCGCTATAGATAGCAACATAGTAGACTGTTTACAAGTGTACTTAGCACCTATAGTTTTAGGTGGTAAATCTGCTAAGACTTCTGTAGGTGGGTTAGGCTTTGATAGCCCAGACTTAGCTAAGAGGTTTAAACTATCCAAAACGGAAACTATCGGCACAGACCTATTCTTAGAGTATAAAAGATTATAATAAACTTAAATTCGATGGATTGAAAC
>CAYXNU010000102.1:2911-6756 GCA_964466485.1 uncultured Ruminococcus sp. | reverse complement strand
AGTGTCTAGGTTTCTAGGGTCAATCATAGCTACAGCTTCTTGTTCAGTTCTCATATTCTCGTCAACAAGGTCGCAAGCAATCTTTAGAGCTGCTTGAGCTGTTCTCTTACCGTTACGAGTTTGTAGCATATATAGTTTACCGTGTTCTACAGTAAATTCCATATCCTGCATATCTCTGTAGTGGTTTTCTAGTCTAGCACAAACGTCTTGGAACTGAGCGAAAGCCTCTGGGAACTTTTCAGCCATTTGAGCGATAGGCATAGGAGTTCTAACACCAGCAACTACGTCTTCACCTTGTGCGTTAGTTAGGAACTCACCCATTAACTTCTTTTCACCAGTAGCAGGGTCACGAGTAAATGCAACACCAGTACCACAGTCATCACCCATGTTACCGAAAGCCATGGACTGTACGTTAACAGCAGTACCCCAAGAATAAGGGATATCATTGTCACGACGGTAAACGTTAGCTCTTGGGTTGTCCCATGAACGGAATACAGCCTTGATAGCACCCATAAGTTGTTCCTTAGGGCAAGTTGGGAAGTCTTCACCAATCTTTTCCTTGTACTCAGCCTTGAATTGACCAGCTAGTTCCTTTAGGTCTTCAGCAGTTAGTTCAACGTCTTGAGTAACGCCTCTAGCTTCTTTCATCTTGTCGATAAGTTCTTCAAAGTACTTCTTACCAACTTCCATAACTACGTCAGAGTACATTTGGATAAATCTTCTGTAGCAGTCCCATGCCCATCTAGGGTTGTTAGACTTCTTAGCGATAGTATTAACAACAGTTTCGTTAAGACCTAAGTTAAGAATAGTATCCATCATACCTGGCATAGATGCTCTTGCACCAGAACGAACAGAAACTAGTAGTGGGTTTTCAGCATCACCAAACTTCTTACCAGTGATTTCTTCCATCTTAACGATGTATTCGTTGATTTCAGCCATAATTTCATCACTGATACCATTGTTTTCATAGTATTGAGTACAAGCCTCAGTAGTGATAGTAAAACCTTGTGGAACTGGTAGACCAATATTAGTCATTTCAGCAAGGTTAGCACCCTTACCACCAAGAAGTTCTCTCATGCTAGCATTACCTTCAGAGAATAGGTAACAATATTTGTTTGCCATTGGTAAATTACCTCCAAAAAATATTTTTATAACCATTTCAACCACGTTTTGTATTATAGTTGAAAACGATAGTGATAATAATAATTATCCTTAATTCTAGTTTAACATATTCACAGAAATTTGTCAACTAATTATTGCGAAAATTTTAGTTAAAAATTAGGACATATTGCACAAAAAATCATGAGGGTTTACCTCATGATTCTAAACAGTATAACGCTAATTCGATATATCTAGCATAAATTTTCCAACAATTGTAATGACTATCGTCGTTCACTATAAGCTACTTCTGCATACCCTAAAGTTTGAAACAAAAGAGATAGCAATAAGGACGATACATAGCCATACACCTACAGAACCTAAAAACTTACAAGCACAAAAAGCTAATGCTACTCCCAAATGGTAGCCTAGTATAGTACCACCATAGAACTTGCTCTTATCTAGCTTTTTGGGGTCTTGTCTGTTACTTAAAAAGTATTCCATTAGTGAGGTTGTAGCTTGTTTTAGGTTGTTAGTTGAAAATATCGTAGCACTAGAATAGTTTTCTACTGTAACAAAAGAGTTCCACTGTATAGCCATAGCAAAAAACACAGGATACAAAGCCATAACGTCATCTGTGCCACTAGGCATTAAACCCATTAATATTACTGCAATAGCGTCTACAAACAACGACAACTTTTGCAAATTTATTTTAGTATACTTTGGTACAGTGATAGTTATCAAGAACCCTAAAACGTATAGGCACAAAGCACCTATTCTAATTAAGAACCCCGAAAGATTTCCACCTAGCAACGCTAAGACTATATTTATCAAGTTAGAAGTTTGTGCAGAGGCTAACATATCGTGGTAGTTAATTACCGCATATGCCCCAAAGAATCCCCCTATACTGCTAACACAATGGTGTTGAAACCTTAAAGCTTTAGTGTAGTCAATGCTTTTGGACTTAACACATACGCCACTCAAGTTTCCATTGCTTACCTGTACACCATCTAAACTATTTACCATAAAAATTCACTACTTTTCTAATAATATATTTAACCAACTACTTACATAGTATATACCTTTTGAGGTATTTTGTCAATATGCATACTGACAAAAAAATGCTCTAATATGCTTTAAATATTCACACAAATTTAATAAACTTTTGCGTAATGAAAACTATTTACGTTCTAGGTATATTGCGTTAATATGTCATATTTGTATACTTTTCACAAAAAAAACACATACTTTCCGCACTAGATGTTACTAATATACTATTGAAAAGTTATCTAAAAAGTGAGATAATATTATTATACTCTAATGTAATATTAGCTAACATTTGAAAGGTAGGTTATATATGAATAATGTTATTATACTAGCAGGTGGTCAAGGTAAACGCATGAAAGCCGATATTCCAAAGCCTATGTTTAAGGTATTGGGAGAACCTATGCTAGAATGGGTTATAAAGTCTTGTGAAAATGCAAATTTAACTAATATGTGTATAGTTACTGGATATATGGCAAAAGTCATAGATACATATTTAGATGGCAGATATCCTACTGTATACCAAAAAGAACGTTTGGGTACAGGTCACGCAGTAATGCAAACTATACCATTTATGCAAGAAAACATAGACGGCAATACTTTAGTTCTTTGCGGTGACGCACCTTTTATAGACGAAGAAACTATTAAGAAATCTTTAGAACTACACGAAAGCGAAAACAACTCTATCACAGTTATAACTTCTATGATTCAAAATCCTAAAGGCTATGGCAGAATTATTAGACACGGAAACTCTATAAGTTCTATCGTTGAAGAAAAAGACGCTACTATCGAACAAAAACAGATTAAAGAAGTAAACTCTGGGGCTTACTGGTTTAAAACCGCTGACTTAATAGAATACCTAGGAGAACTTACTCAAAACAACTCTCAAGGGGAATATTACCTAACTGATAGCGTATTTATAGCTATTGAAAAAGGCAGACGTGCTAACGCTTATCTATCCGAAAACCCTAACGTTGTACTAGGTGCTAACGACAGAAAAGGTCTTTTAGCCCTAAACGAAGTCGCTAGACTTAACGTAATAGACAAACACCTTGAAAACGGTGTTGAGTTCATCTGCACAGATGGTGTTATCATAGGCAAAGACGTTAAAATAGGTGCTGGTACTGAAATTAAACAAGGATGTACACTAACTGGTAATACTATCATAGGTGAGGATTGTGTTATAGGTCCTAACACCCTACTAAACGACACCATAGTTGGAAACGATACTGTATTAAACAGCGTACAAGCTAACCAGTCATTTGTAGGCAATAGCGTTAAGATAGGTCCTTATGTTCAACTTAGACCTAACAGCACTATCCATGATAAGGTTAAGATTGGTGACTTTGTAGAAATTAAAAACTCCACTATAGGTGAGGGTACTGCCGTTGCACATCTAACTTACATAGGCGACAGCGACGTTGGCAAACATGTAAACTTCGGTTGCGGTTGCGTTACTGTAAACTACGACGGAAAAGTTAAAAACCGTTGTAAAATCGGTGACAACTGCTTTATAGGTTGCAACACTAACTTAATCGCTCCTGTAACGCTAGGCAAGGGAGTATACACTGGTGCAGGTTCTACTATCACTAAGGATGTACCTGATTTCGCTTTGGCTATCGAAAGAGCGCAGTTCAAAGTTAAGGATGGCTACAGCCTTAGAAAGTTAGGCGAAAAGGCTAATAAAGATTAATTCATGTTAA
>CAYXNU010000102.1:0-2811 GCA_964466485.1 uncultured Ruminococcus sp. | reverse complement strand
GTATAAAATCATAGGGGTGCTTTTATAGTATCCCGTGATTTTTCATATATAGATTACTGGGAGGAACTTTTTTTATGAGTATATTTGACGCTTTCAAAAAGATTGAAAGTACCAACTCTAATACTGGTAGCAAACCTGAATATATAGTAGTCGGGCTAGGCAACCCCGATACCAAATACTTAAACACTCGCCACAATGCGGGGTTTATGGCTATAGATGTTTTATCTAAAAAGTATAACGTTCAAGTGAATAGAATAAAGTTTAAATCTCTATGTGGGGATGTAACTATAGAGGGTAAAAACTGCCTATTAATGAAACCTACTACCTACATGAACAACAGCGGTCAAGCGGTGGTAGAGGCTATGAACTTCTACAAAATTCCTATAGAAAACGTTATAGTAATATACGATGATATTTCTTTAGAACCCTCTAAGTTACGAATTAGACGTAAGGGTTCAGATGGTGGACACAATGGCATTAAGAGTATCATCTACCTAACAGGTGCGGATACTTTTCCTAGGGTTAAACTAGGTGTAGGCAAAAAACCTCACCCAGACTACAACCTCGCTGACTGGGTGCTATCGAACTTTAAACCCGAAGAACTCGAACAGATGAAAGTATCTTGTGGTAACGCTGTAAGCTGTGTGGAATTGATAGTCCAAAACAAAATAGACGAAGCTATGAATAGGTACAACTCTTAATAGGCTTTGCGAACGTTCGCCCATAGCGTTCCGAATTTTGACGAATTTTATCTTAGTTTTTAAGGAGGTTATTTTTTGGCAATGAATATTTTCAATCAAGTAGTAGAACAACTTACATCTTTTAAAAGTTTGAAATCAGCTTTAAGCCATAGAGCTAAAAACATCTCTGTTGAGGGACTTGCACAGATACATAAGGCTCACTATCTGTTAGGCTTAGCTAACGATAGCAAAGTATCTTTAGTAGTTACCGATACTGAAATCCATGCTAAAAAGCTATGCGACGATATCAATAGGCTAAGTGGCAACGAAATAGCTAACCTATTGCCCTCTAAAGAGTTTTGCTTTATAGATACCGAAAGCATATCTAGGGACTATGAATACTCTAGAATAGGCACTCTAACTAAAAGCGTTACTAAACAGTGTAAGTATATAGTAGGTAGCATTGAGGCAATATCCCAAAAGACTATGCCAAAAGATGTACTTTGCAAAAACATTTTAAGCCTATCTGTTGGGGGTAGTTTGGATATTAGCAAGTTTTCCACACTGCTAACCGAAATAGGCTATACTCGTGCTGAAAAGATTGAGGGCTATGCGCAGTATTCCGTTAGAGGGGACATTATAGATATATACCCACCTAGTGAGGACAACCCTATTAGAATAGAACTTTGGGGCGACGAAATAGATACCATATCCTATTTCGATTTAGACTCCCAAAGGCGTATTGAAAGTATAAAGTCTGTAAACGTTCCGCCTACCAAAGAAAGCCTATACGATAAAGATACGCTACTATCCAAACTGCGAACACTTGCCCAAAACTATGACGGAAAGTTCCAAAAGAACGTCATTAAAGATATTCAAAGGTTGAACGCTAACTTTTCCAGTATTCCCACTATAGATAGATACTCCTCTATACTATACGAAACCCTAGACGATACTATATTCAGCTATATAGACGGTTTTGTGTGCATATGCAACTATGATGATTGCAAAAGTTCCTCTAAAAATCTATGGCTACAACTATCCGAAGATATGCGACAGGCTATTCAAGACGGCGATATGGTTAAGGAACTTTGCACCTACTGTTTAGAGTTTCCACAGGTTTTAGGAAAGTTAGAAAACTTCCAAACCTTGCACTTGACTACCTACAACACCACCAACACCGATGACATACCCTTTAGCAAGATTATCAAGGCACAAGCCGTGCAAACTTCCCTTTGGGGTGGCGATATGAAAGAACTTGTCACAAACTTAAACCACCTAATAAAAGAAGATTATAGCATTATACTTATGGCGGGTAACGACAAAACCGCCCCCATCATTGCAGAAGATTTAAACAACAAGGATATCCCTTGCGATATACTTTCACAAGGGCATACCCTAACTAACGGCAGAGTGTTAATAATTAGCGGTAGCGTATCAGGGGGGTTTGAGTACCCCGAAACTAAGGTTTGCTTGATTAGTCAAAATAGAGCCTCGGCATACGAAGTAACTAAAAGCAAATCTAAGAAGAAAAAGAAGAAACCGCAAGAGGAGATTAAAAGTCTTTCGGATATCGCTATAGGGGATTTAGTAGTACATGAAAACTACGGTATAGGTAGGTTCATGGGCGTTAAACAGGATACCTTTGAGGGCATAGTAAACGACTACATAACCATACAGTACGCTGGTAAAGATGTCCTATCCATACCGATATCCCAACTGGATATGGTTTCTAGGTACATGGGCGGTAACGACAGTGCTAACGTAAAGTTAAACAAGCTATCCAACAACGAATGGCAACGCACCAAAACTCGTGTTCAAAAGTCCGTTAAGAACATGGCTAACGAACTTATTAAACTCTACGCTAAACGTGAACAGGCTAAAGGCTTTGCGTTCTCCCCTGACGGCGATATGCAACTGGACTTTGAAAAACGTTTCCCATATGTGGAAACAGACGACCAACTCCGCAGTATAGCTGAAATTAAAGCTGACATGGAAAAAGAACGTCCCATGGACAGACTACTCTGTGGGGATGTGGGTTTCGGTAAGACTGAAGTAGCCCTTAGAGCTATATTCAAGTGCATATATGACGGCAAACAAGCTGTAATATTAGCACCTACTACAGTGTTAG
>CAYXNU010000101.1:0-6810 GCA_964466485.1 uncultured Ruminococcus sp. | reverse complement strand
GTTATATTAATATCAAGCGTATTATTTCTTAGTAGTCTTACGTTCATTCCACCATGTCCAAATAGGAGTGTTAAAGAATAGAGATGAGTAAGTACCTACTATCAAGCCTATTAGTAGAGGGATTGAGAAGCTTAGTATAGAAGTAACTCCACTGATAGTACATACTACAGATACTGTCAACATAGCAAATATAGTAGTAACAGAAGTTCTTATAGAACGTGTCATAGATTGGCTGATACTTAAGTTTACTAAGTTGCCTAGAGTTTCCTTAGGTAGTATGTCACGGTTTTCTCTTATTCTGTCGTAGATTACTATAGTATCGTTGATAGAGTATCCTAGGATGGTTAATACTACTGCCATGAAGTTCGCATTGATTTCATAGCCTAATAGCACAAACGCACCAAAGGTAATGATAATATCGTGAAGTAGTTTAATTACTGCACACACACCAGCAGATAGACCACCAATCTTTCTAAACCTAATGCCAATGTATATTATCAACATTATTGCTGAGAATATTACAGCCATAACGCATTTCATCATGAAAGACTTACCGGAACTAGGGCTAACGTCGTTGGAGTCTAGTATTTCGATTTCGTTATCTGGGAAAGCCTCTTGAACAGCATTAGTAATCTCTGATTGCTTATCGGAAGTTAATCCCTCACTAGATACGAATGAAATAGTAATACTACTTCTGCCCTCGTCATCCCCAAAGAGTTCACCAGTTTGTACAGTTACGCTAGAACCTGCAATGTCTTCTACTGTGGACTTAACTTCATTAGAATCAATATCGCCAGTGTAAGCGTAAGATATCATAGTACCACCCTTGAACTCTATAGCAATCTTTGCAAAGAATGGTGCTACAAATAGAGATAATGCCATCAATACACAAGATACAGTAATGAATACTTTTCTCTTAGATAGATAATCTCTAACTTTAGGCTCTTTGAACTTTGGACTGTATAAAGACTTCTGTCTTAAAGATTTGAACTTAGATAGTGAAACTATCATTAAACGAGTACATAGTACACCCATTACTAGGTTTAAGATAACACCTGTTAATAGTGTCAAACCGAATGAGTAGATAGTACTGTCGGTAGTAGTACCAAATGCAAAGAATACAAAGTTTAACATCTTAGCAAAGATACTATCAGGGACACCAAACGCACCCATTAGTATGATAGAGATAATTATTTGAGTTAAGTTACCATCTAATACGGCAGAGAACGCTCTAGCATAACCATTCTTTAGTGCTGTATCTATAGACTTACCTTTTGCAAGTTCTTCCTTAATACGTTCACAAGTAATGATGTTAGCATCTACACCCATACCAATAGATAGGATAATACCCGCAATACCCGGAATAGTTAGAGTATTACTAGGCATAAAGCTGAAGTATCCCGAAACTACTGCTAAAGTACCAGCAAGTTGTCCTACTAGGGCGATATCAGCGACTAAACCAGGTAGTCTGTATAGTACCACCATATATATTGCAATAGCTATAAAAGCGATTATACAGCTTAAAACCATGGCATTTAAAGCACCGTTACCCAGTGTAGGTGAGATAGTCTTAAAACTAGCAGTTTCTAGATTAAAAGGTAAAGCGCCACTGTTAATCTTATCTGCTAAGCTTTTAGCGTCGTCGTACTCGAAGTCACCTTGAATGATAGCTTTACCATCTGTTATGTGTGCGGATACTGTAGCAGAACTTACACAAGTATCGTCCATCCATATAGAGATGTAACCGTTATCCTCGTAGAGTTCACCAGTAGCATCTGCGAACTTAGTAGCACCGTCGTCGGAGAACTCAAGGGATACTACATACTCTCTGTTGCCTGTAGTGTCGTCAGTAATGCTACCAACGTAAGCGTTAGTAACGTCAGTACCCTCTAGGATAGTCTTATCTACATCGTAGTCAGTACCCTCAATGAAACGTAACATTGCAGTTTCGCCTAACTCCTCAACGGCACTTTCTGGGTCGAAATCAGTTTCACCAGACTGCCATGGGAAACGCACGATAACTCTATCGTTGTTGTAGTCAACGTAGGTTTCGCTGTCGTTAATACCTAAAGAGGTTAAACGTACTTTCATAGTTTCCATAACAGCATCTAGCTGTTCGTCTGTAGCATCGATGTCGTCACCTGCGGGAGTGAATGCAACGTCAACACCACCTTGAATATCAATACCTAGTCTTATATCGCTCAATGATTTTATGTAAGTGGTAGATATATCACCATACCAATTTTGCAAACCAAAGTACACTGAACAGCTAAAAACAGCTATCAATATAAACACGATAAAGAAGACTGGCTTTTTAATCTTCTTATTCAAACTTAAAAACCTCCTAAAAATATGATTAAATTAATAATAGTATTAATATTTTTGTGGAACGCTTAAAAAGCGTTCCTACATAGATACGTTATTTGGATGTTTAATTAAACGTTAATCTCTGCCTTTTCGCCGAGTAAATCTTTGTTAGCCTCTAGGACTGGCTTAACACATTCATTAACGAACTCCTCTACCTGTTGAGGTGCTAGACCTGTAAAGTTTTCTGGGACTAGAATGTTGTCAATCTCCTCTTGAGAAATCATGAACATAGGGTCAGCTACTATTAAGTCGCAAAGGTTGTTCTTGTTGCCATAAACCTTAACTTGTTCACCAGCCATCATAGAATACTTTCTAATCTGTTCATGGAGTTCTTGTCTGTTACCGCCCTTTTTAACGGCATCCATCATGATGTTTTCAGTAGCCATAAAAGGTAGTTCGTTCATAACTCTTTGGCGGATAACCTTATCGTAAACTACTAAACCATCAGTAACGTTAAGCATAATGTTTAGTATAGCATCTACACCTAGGAAAGCTTCAGCTACAGAGATTCTCTTGTTAGCGGAGTCGTCAAGAGTTCTTTCAAACCATTGAGTACCACTAGTAAATGCAGGGTTTAGACTATCTACCATTACATAACGTGCTAAAGATGTGATTCTTTCACAACGCATAGGGTTTCTCTTGTAAGCCATAGCAGATGAGCCTATTTGACCCTTTTCAAAAGGTTCTTCCATCTCTTTAAAGCTTTGTAGTATTCTCATATCGTTGGAGAACTTGCTACAAGATTGTGCTATACCACATAGGGTACTTACTACTTGATAGTCCATCTTTCTAGAGTAAGTCTGTCCTGATACTGGTACTACATTCTTAGGGTCGAATCCCATTTCTTCAGCAATCATGCTTTCTAGTTGTTTAACCTTAGCAGTATCGCCATTGAATAGTTCCTTAAAGGATGCTTGTGTACCTGTAGTACCCTTAGAACCTAGTAGACTTAAGTTTTGGATTCTAAAGTCTAGTTCTTGTAAGTCCATTAAGAGTTCGTTAGTCCAAAGAGTAGCTCTTTTACCTACAGTAGTTAGTTGTGCAGGTTGTAGGTGAGTATATGCCAAACATGGTAAATCTTTGTACTTGATAGCAAAATCGGAAAGTTGTGCTATTACGCTAACTAGTTTCTTTTTAACTAGTTGCATAGCGTCACGCATGATAATAACGTCTGTGTTATCACCAACATAGCAAGATGTAGCACCCAAATGAATAATAGGCTCAGCCTTAGGACAAGCTTTACCATAAGCATAGACGTGTGACATAACATCGTGACGGCAAACCTTTTCACGTTCTTTGGCTACCTCATAGTCGATGTTTTCAACGTTTGCTTCCAACTCGTCAACTTGTTCTTGAGTTACATTCAAGCCAAGTTTCATTTCTGCTCTAGCAAGAGCCACCCAAAGTCTACGCCAAGTAGTGAACTTTTTATCTGCTGAGAAAATGTATTGCATTTCCTTACTAGCGTACCTTGTACAGAATGGGCTTTCGTAACTATTATAATTACTCATAATAAAAACTCCTTAACAATTTTAAAATTTTGCATATAGATTTATTCTAACACATATATAGATATTTTTCAAGGAAATTTTTAAAAAATATCCAATCTTTTCGCAAAAAGCTATTAATATAATGATAATCCCTAAAGGGTTAATCTTTTCTAATTCTAGCCTCACCAGAGTTTAAAACCCTAGTAGAACCATCTTGAAACATAACTAACAACCCTGCGGAGTTGTCTATATCCATAGCAGTAGCGTAAGTATCCACACCATGTTCGGATACTATAACCTTTTCCCCGATAATGAGAGAACGCTTTTTATAGTCCTCTAGGAAAGACCTATCTTCTATGTGTTGCATTTCTAGGTAGACGTTATTAAATACTTCTGCTATTAGTTGGCTACGAGATACTTTCAAACCAGTTTCGTCCTCTATAGAAGTTGCTATGCTAGATAGTTCACCATTGAAAACATCCTTAACAGAACGCACATTAATGCCTATGCCTACCACAGCATACAAAAAAGAGTTGGTTTCAAAGTTTAAAGCACCCTCTGTAAGAGTACCACTAACTTTTTTACCATTTAAGAATATATCGTTTACCCACTTAATTTTACTGCTACTACCACACAAAGTATCTATAGCTTTGGATATTGCTACTGCTACACAAGAAGTTATCAGTTGAGAAGTTTCAATACTAGTTTTAGGTCTTAGAATAAAACTCATGTATATGCCCGTCCCAGAGGGGGACTCAAAGGCTCTGCCCATTCTGCCCTTGCCGTTGGTTTGCTTGTCCGATACGACTAGGGTATATTCTGGGGCGTTATCCTTAGCTAAGTCCTTAGCGTAGTCGTTAGTAGAAGTTATAGTACTAAATAGATGTAGAGGTGTATCCTTTAGGGGTGGCAATAGATGTTCTACAATTTCTTCCCTAGATAAAACATCTAAGTCTACACCTCTAGGAATCATATACCCCAACCTTTTAGACGACACTATTTCAATGCCTTCTTCTTTAAGCTTATTAATAGACTTCCAAATACTATTTCTAGAAACGTTTAGAGTTTCGGCAATACTCTCACCCGAAACGTACTCGCCTTTGTTGTTTAGCAATATTTGTAATACTCTATCTTTATTACTCATAATAAATTCACCAATTCTTTATATTTTCATAGTATGTATATTAAGAACATCCATAGCTTAGGATGTTACTACACTATACTATAATATCATAATTTAGGCAAATTATCAAGTGAAAGTTTTATGATATTTTTTTGGCGGTGAATGTGTCATGTTAGACGAATTTATATTGGTTATAGCCGTTACTATAGATATGTTTGTAATGTCAATATCTTGTGGAATGGATAAGGTAAAGATTCCTATAAAGTCAGCACTAGTAATAAGTATAGTAGGAACTATCATCATGACGATAGCTTTATACTTTTCTAATATAGTTAGCTTGTTCGTTCCTAAAAAGATAGGGCTATATATATGCTGTGCAGTGCTATGCTTTATGGGACTAACTAACATAACTAGATGGATTATTGAAAAACACCGAAATATAGAAAAATCTAGTAGCCAAAAGAATACATCCCCTCTAGATGTGTTTGTTTGTGGTAGCCGTGCCGACTGCGACAACTCTAAAGATATTTCCATTAAAGAGGCTATCTCGGTAGCCGTGTTAATGTCCCTAGATACTCTAATATGTGGTGTGGCTACTGGTAGCGATTTAAACGTTGCAGTGGTATTGATAAGCACTTTTGTGTTGCAAACCCTTGCTGTGTTGGGTGGCTCTAATATAGGTAGAAACTTTTCAAAAATCCCTGATATATCTATATTTGGTGGATTATTGCTAATAATATTAGGAATTTTAAAAATCATATAGTGTAACTCGAAAAATTTTAGGAAATGACTTGTAAAAAAATAAAAATTATTGTATAATACTTAGTGTATGCTATACCTATGTATTAGCATAAGAATATATGCTTGTTAGAGCAAATTTAATGGTGTAAGGAAGTTTTATCTAAAACGTTTAACCAATATTTGCACCATTACAATAGAAAAGGAGGAACTTGAAAATCATGGATAATAATCCGATGAACCCAAATTCAGATGGTTTAGATGATGGTTTGTCATTCTCTGAAGAAGATATTGATGCTCTTTTAAAAGAAAATGACATCGATACTGATGATGTTATTGAAAACCAACCTACTGAGCCATCTAATTCAAATGAAAACAAAAACGACGATGACACAACTGAAACTGTAGAAAAACCTAAAACTACTACTAAAAAAAGCAAAGAAAAGAAATCTTTGCTAGAGTGGGCTATCGATAAGAAATACTACTTTTTAGCGTTTCTATTGCCAGTAGTTATCATGTACATTGCATATGCACTTTTCGATACTTACCCTATTAAGTCCGACGGTGAACACTCTGTACTAGTTTTAGACTTGAACGGTCAATATGTATACTATTTTGAATACTTTAGAGAGGCTCTTTTAGGCGAAAATAGTATATTCTACTGTTGGTCGAGAAACCTATCGGGTGAGTTTATGGGTATTATAGGCTACTACTTAGCTAGTCCATTTACCTTGATAACTTTAATATTCCCACAAAAATATATGACAACAAGTCTATTTGTAGTAGAACTTGCTAAACTAGGCGCACAAGGTTTAACTATGAGTTACTACTTACAGCACTCTAAAAAGATGAAACCTTTACACTCTATAGCGTTTTCCACATTGTGGGGAGCTTGTGGTTATGCTATAGTACAACTTATGGACTTAATGTGGCTAGACGGACTCATCTATATGCCACTAATTATGCTAGGTATAGAAAAGCTTATAGACGAAAACAAGAAAGTAAACTTTATCATACCACTAGCTTTGCTATTCGTTGCTAACTTCTATATAGGCTTTATGATGTCTATATTCTCTGTACTATACTTCTTAT
>CAYXNU010000100.1:0-6823 GCA_964466485.1 uncultured Ruminococcus sp. | reverse complement strand
TCTTCTAACTCTTTAGGTAGACCCTTAAAGAACTGTCTAAAGATTAGTATCATCAATCCCGCACGGATACCGTTAGCCATAATAGCGGGTAGGTACATAGTCCAGTAGGTATTGATAAGGTTTATGCTAGTACCCATAAAGTATCTAAACTGTGTGTACTGAGGTATTAGTATAATCTGTTGGGGAACTAATATCATAAGTACTACTATACCGAATAGTATATTTTTACCCTTAAACTTAAAACGAGCGAATCCGTAACCAGTGATAGCACAAGTTACTACTTGCACCAAAGAACAGCCTATATTTAGCAATAGAGTATTCTTTAGGGTAGTACCAAACTTCATAGCGGTTGCAGTTTCTTTAATAACAGATAGTGTTAAGTTTCTAGGTATCCACATAACTGTTGGGTCGTTCATATCAGACTGTTGACGGAACGCACAAGAAATCATAAATATTAGTGGGTACAATATAACGAAACATAAACCAAATAGTATTAGGAATCTAAATACAGGCCAAACTTTTTCCATAATGCTTTTGTTACGCAAGTATGTACGTTCCTCTGGGGACATAGAAGCTTTACGAACCTTTTCGCCAACTTTAGCCTCAAACTTTTTATCACCGATAAGGTTTGAACTTGGTATTGCCATAGTTTAAAAATTCCCTCCTTTTTAGTCTACTTCATAGTAGACGAACTTATTAACTATTAGCACTATAAAGCCTACAGCTACCATTACTATAGCGAAGTAAGACCATGCCATTGCGGCAGCCTCGCCGTACTTCCAGTCGGATTGTACTTCTAGTATTCTGTTCATTACAGAGTTAGAAGTATCTGTAAAGCTGTCTATTATAGTAAAGATAAGGTTTGCTAATATCATAGGGGAAACGTAAGGGAAAGTAATCTTCCAGAAGTATTCCCATGCAGTAGCACCTTCCATCTGTGCGGCCTCTTTAGCGGATACTGGGATATTCTGTAGTGCAGCAAGGAATATTAATATCTGTATACCAGAGTTCCAAACTAGGCTAAAGATATCTGTAGTAATGCTTTGAATAGTGTCTGTTACGGTATCGCTAATGCCATATATACCGACAAACTCTAGTAGTTCGCCGACTAAGTCGGTTTCAAACATAGTAGAAAACTGTGATGCATCGCTACTACCACTAGATGACATATCACCTGAAATAATAGCGTACACTGGACCAGTAGCGATAATTACTGGCAAGAAGAATACGGCTCTACAGAAGCCTCTACCCTTAAACTTTTGGTTTAGCATTACAGCAACGAATAGTGCAAATATAATGATAAGAGGTGTCTTTATAGCGGTATCTTTAAGTACGCTTACTAAGTACTTAGAGTAGTTAGGGTCTACACCGAAAGCATACACATAGTTTTGAATACCGTTCCATGAATATTCAACACCACCACTAGCAGGGGTAACGTTTCCAAAAGAGTACTTTAAAGATGTAATTAAAGGGATTAAGAACCATTTAACAGTACCTACAAACCATAGTGCGATAAAACCGTAACCATATAGACTTTTTCTTTTTTCATAAGGCAATTGTATGCCCTTAGCTTTCTTCATTTTCCGAACCTCCCTCATCGGTTACATAGTCGGAGTATTTGTACTCTGTACCATTAACTTTAACCGTTCTATTTTCTAGGTCTACTTCTGTTTTAGTGCCGTTTTCGTATTCTGTATAGATAACGTTATCAGTCTGCTTGTAGGATGTAATATAAGAACCGCTTACAGCGTCTAGAACGTTCTTAGCGAACTGGTACTGTTGTGATGCAGTATCCGTCCAGTTTGCGTAGTAAGCATAGTAGAGGTTGTCGTATTCTGTATCCTTTAGGGTACTAGTTTCCTCGTAAATCATATCGTAACGGGGGTTCATACCAGTAGCGATAGCCTTTAGTAGTAGAGTATCGCTGTCGGCACTAGCGTTTATAGCAGTAGTAGCCAAAGGAGTAACTCCATGCATTACTAGTTGGTAGAATGGTATATCCTCATCGAATACGTCATAGTTACTAGAAGATAGTGGCACATCTGTAATGTGGTCTAGGTAAGGCAAAGTGTACTCATTAGCGGTAATGCCTAGCATAGAACCCACAGAACTCTTTATAGTGTCTAAGCTGTTGGATATTATATCTTGAGTATCTTCACGGCACAAGGACTGTTTTCCGTAGTCGCCATATAGTGTAGAAGTCATGCTACCTATAGATACACCGCTCAACTTAGCAGAACTATACTTTTTAGCTAACTTAGTATATATCTCATCAAAGGTGGTAGGAGATAGCAAAGAGTATGAATCCTCATTAGAGTCTTGTTCACCGAAAGCTAAATCATAGCTTATAATTCTAGAGTATGAACCCGACACTCTAATGTTAGTATTTTGGAAAGTGTAGTAGCCCCCACCAGATACGAAAGTTTGGTTATCCACTACAGGGTAGAAAGATATACCATTTTCACTTAGGTATTTAGTCAAGCTTTTAAACTTACTGTTTCCGCCTAAAACGTTAGAAGCAGAAGCCTTATAGTCCACTTGATTTTTAATACCAGCATTAGTCCAGTTGTGGTAGCTAACTACCATGCTGTCAGTGCCGTTGCTCTTTAGAGTGGATACTATATCCTTAGCCTCGCTAAAGGATGTTATAGAAGTTTTAAGTGTCATAGGGATACCACATACAGGAGTAACCTTTTCCACACCGCCATAGAAGTCCACATACATACTAGAGGAGTTTTCAGTTTCTGTTTGAGTAACACCAGCATCATTTAAGAGGTAGTTTCTGTAACATTCAGCAATGTCTGTGTAGTCTACTTCGTCGTCAGCGATAGGGTAGTATCTAACTTCTATGTTTTCCATCTTTATGCCGTTCTTTTCAAACACCGTTAAAGGAGTGGTATCACTGCCCATGTAGTAGGTGTCGGTACTACGCAAAGTAAACTCAAAGTTGCAAACGTTGTAGCTACTCTTAGACTGTATACTAACACTGGACTTTATACTAGCGTTAGCGTCGCCTTGTACAGCTACAGCCATTAGTCCGTTGCCGTCGTCACGAACTATACCATACATTGGGAAGTATACTTGTTCAGTAACGGCAGATGCAGAAGTAGGAACCATAGCAGTATCCGAACCATAGATTTTACCACTATAAGACTTTGCGGAAGTTTTGCCGTTGTTAAAGTTTATCAACGCACCCGAACCGTCTGGGATTACGAAGTAGCCGTCGCAATCGTCTTGAGATACTGCACCAAAGCTACCTAGTAGAGTCATAGAGGTTACTAAGTTTCCGTCAGTGTCGGAGGGGTTGTCTTCTACTATTTCGTCAGTCTTTACTAAAACTTTTAGATAGTCATCTTCTAGGGTGTACTCCACAGGAATGGTAATACCAACCTTTCTAAAAGTAAAAGTAATCCTAATGCCGTTGTCTATCATTTCGTAGCTAGAGCTACCGTTCTTAGCAGAACGCTGATTAGCAGTAGTTCTTTCTGCGGGTTTGCCATAGGTAAAGTTCAAAGCGGATTTCAACTCTTGTCTAAGAGTGTTAGTAGCGTTCACATCGCCCATAGCGTTCACAGGTGACGACCACCAAATAAAGCCATTAGCCTTATTTTGTAGAGCCAACAAGTCCTCGTCGTCGTCCTCGTTTTCGTTGTATTTAAGTACAAAGTTGCTGTTTTCTGCAATGGTAGTCATGCTGTCG
Organism: uncultured Ruminococcus sp.; assembly: GCA_964466485.1. GTDB lineage: Bacteria > Bacillota > Clostridia > Oscillospirales > Ruminococcaceae > UBA5884. The sequence continues at coordinate 3,123 of CAYXNU010000100.1, read as the reverse complement.
AAAAGTTCCTGTTCATCTCTAGCAACGAAGTCGTCATCGACAGCGTCTGCTTCGTAATCGTCACCGCTACCGTCATCGGAAGTTCCGTCAGTGGTAGCAGTATCCGAAATAGAGGTAGAATCTCCATCGTCAGCCCATGCCATATTAGTGCTAACGGTAGATATTGACATCATAGAAAGTACTAATATAGTGACTAATAACCTTTTTAAGCATCTATTTTTCATAGTTTAATCAATCACCGACCTTTCTAAACTTTTAGCCTGTAAGCTATTTCTGTGTATACAGAGTATGCAAAAACATACACTTGTTGGAATAGTGATAGCAATAGAACTATCAAGAAAAGTATTATAGCCATAGCAAAGATAGTTAATAGGATATCTCCTATAGTTTTCATTACTGTAAATTGGTGTACAGTCTTAATAGCCATGAACATTAGTATAACGCTCCACACTATACCGATAACTTGTATCGCTTGCATAAATATATACTCATCACGCACCAAAAAGTGTGATAGGAATACGTTAATAAAAGTTTGCACTATGTAAGGTATCAAGGCGTACGCACTAAAGATACATATATTCTTTAGAGTACCCTCGCCGTCTAGTAGGGTACTAATAGCCCAGTTGCCTATTACCCACACTGCAAAGAGTATTACACTCTGTACCAAATATGGTATAATATTGAAAAGTTTATCAGGGGTTACATAGAACTGAAAACCATAGAGTCTATCGTGCATAACCTGTGCTACGAATAGCAACAACACTATAATAAACGAATACTTTACAGAACCGCCTTGTTTCCAACGCAAATCCTCGTAGCCCTCAAAGGGGTGCATTACAGTATGTTTAACCCACTGTTTTTTAGTTAAATCCATCATGAGGTTTTAGTCCCCTTTCTTTTCGGAAGTTTAGACTGTAGCTTAGCCCATAGCAACTTAAATAGAGTAGTCTGTTTCTTCCTCTTGAGTATAGCGTTTACCAACCAAATAAGTATTAGTAGTACTATTACAAAGGTTATCAATCCAAAGTGACTATCTATCCAGTCTTGACGATAGCCCTCGAAAGCCTTGTTGTAACGGCTACCGGAGTCAGCAAGTTTAGCGTATTTCATAGCTTCTTCGTAATCACCGGAGTTTAGTTTAGCACTAGCTATACCTATGTAAGCGTTTCTGTAGTTACCGTCACGCTTTAGAACTTCGTACCATGGTTCAAGAGCTTCCTCATAGTAACCGCTGTTGTAGAGGTCTGTAGCGTTGTGAACTATAGAGCCGAACTCAGTTTCCTCGAATATAGTAATGGTATTCTTTAGGGAGTCTACTACATATAGGTTGCTACCCATACTTTCCAAAGCGGATACTTGTTTAAAACCGCCTAGCTGTTCTGCGGTAGTACCTATAACGAACATCAAGTTACATTCTTCGTCGTACTGAAATATTCTACCAGTGGTTAAGTCTAAGCAGTTTATGTAACCGCCGTCACTAATGTCTATATCTGTGAAAGCCACGCTTTTAGTGGTGTCTACACCTGTAGTATCGTCACCCCAAACCACGTCTAAGCCCTCGAATAGGTTATCACCAGCGGGGTTAACTTTCTTAACGATATCTGTATCGTCGGACTGTGTACAAGTGTATATAAATCCCTCGTTATCTATATCGAAGTTGTTAAAGCCTACTGGTACGCTCTTAGAACGTCTTGCACGCATTTCGTCAGTAGCGATTAAGTTCCACATATAGTTGCTGATAACTTCAGCGGTTTCTTTAACCTTGTTAGCACCGTAGAATCCTACAAACTCGCCATCGCTCTTGAACATTACCGCACCACTAGTGATGTTATTTACTACTACATATACATACCCAGCGGAATCCACTAAAACTTTTTGTGGTAAGAAAGTAAGGTCTTGAGAGTATACTTCAGAGGTTGGCTTAGTAAATTCAGCTAATACATTACCATCCATATCGGACTTTATAACACGAGCGTTCTTGTTGTCGGCAATGTACATATAGCCATTTTCGGAATCTACAAATATACCCATAGGGTTACTAAGAGTAGTTTCTTTTCCGTCAAGACCTGTAAAGGTGTCGTATACTTTTGTAACCTTAGAGAATTCGCTATCGAACACAACTATTCTGTTGTTACCGCTATCCACTAAGTAAAAGTTATCATCATCATCTTTAAAAATATCATTAGGGGAGGAAAAGTGTCCTAGGTCGAAATCTTCACCCGAAATACTCCTTTCGGCTAAGTAACCCGCTTGTGATGGTATAGCCTCGCCCCAACGGTCGTAGTTGTAGACTTCGTAAGGCTCATCCGCAAATGCTGGGATAATCATGCTACTAATAGTAGCCATGCCCACTACAAAAGAAGTCAATAACTTTTTAAAACGTTTCTGCACTTATTAATTCACCCTTTCCGTACTAAAATTAATCCTTAATACCTGAATGAGCCATAGTTTCGATAACGTTCTTTTGAGCGAGTACGAATATCAAAATAGGAGGTATTAACATAAATACTGCCGATGCCATAGCAACACCTGCTCTTGCAAGACCCGCAGCGGCAGCCTGTTGTACTACTGTAGGTAGAGTCTTTAAGCTTTCGTCATATACTAAGCCACCACCTGCAATGTTCCATGCATTTTGGAAAGCAAATATTATTAATGTCATTAAAGCTGGTTTTTGGTTAGGCATTACTATCTTCCAACAGATAGTAAACATATTAGCACCGTCAACTTTTGCTGCTTCTATCATAGCGTCTGGTACTTGTGTCATAGATTGACGCATTAAGAACAAGCCCATAGGTGTAGCAATAGATGGTAGTATCAAGGCAGAGTATGTATCTATCATGCCTAGTTGTGCCATTACTATATATTGCATTATGTAGATAACGTTACTTTGGTATAGTAGCGAAACTACTATGATAGAGTTTAAAGTCTTATTTCCTGGGAATCTACACTTTGCCAACACAAAAGCCGCCATAGCAGATACAAAACAGTGACATACTGTAACAGTTACAGTAATAAACACACTGTTAAAAACATATCTAGAGAATGGTACCCATAAGTCACCAGCAACCTTAAACATATCTTTAAAGTTGTTTAGTGTAGGGTTTATAGTGTATAGCTTTGGTG
>CAYXNU010000099.1:0-6826 GCA_964466485.1 uncultured Ruminococcus sp. | reverse complement strand
TCAGCGGAGTTTTCAAAGTCTGTAGCACATAGATAGATGTATTCTGCAATCTTATCCATTTCTTCAACACCTAAACCACGAGTAGTTACGGCAGGTGTACCTATTCTAATACCACTGGTAACGAATGGCTTTTCAGGGTCATTGTGGATAGCGTTCTTATTTACTGTAATGTAAACTTCATCTAGACGATGTTCAAGTTCTTTACCAGTAATACCAAAAGGTCTTAAATCTACTAACATTAGGTGGTTGTCAGTACCGCCACTAACTAGGTTGAAACCTCTCTTTAGTAGACCGTCAGCAAGAGCCTTAGCGTTTTCAACTACTCTCTTAGCGTAGTCTTGAAATTCAGGCTTTAGAGCCTCACCGAAGCATACAGCCTTACCAGCGATAACGTGCATTAAAGGGCCACCTTGAGTTCCAGGGAAGATTGCGGAATTAATCTTCTTAGCTAAAGCCTCATCGTTAGTTAAGATTAATCCACCACGAGGACCTCTTAAAGTCTTGTGGGTGGTAGTAGTAGTAATGTCAGCGTAAGGCACTGGGGACATATGTTGACCACCTGCAACTAATCCTGCAATGTGAGCCATATCAACCATTAGGTAAGCCCCTACAGACTTTGCAATTTCGGATAGTCTTTTAAAGTCTATAGCTCTAGGGTATGCACTAGCACCAGCAACTATTAGCTTAGGCTTGTGTTCTTCAGCAAGTTTTTGAACTGTATCGTAGTTAATCATTTCGGTTTCGTCGTCTAGACCGTAAGATACGAAGTTAAAGTACTTACCGGAGATGTTTACTGGTGAACCGTGTGTTAAGTGTCCGCCGTCTGCAAGGCTCATACCTAGAACGGTATCACCGGGTTGTAGTAGTGCAACGTATACGGCAGTGTTTGCTTGTGCGCCGGAGTGTGGTTGAACGTTAGCATACTTAGCACCGAATAGCTTTTTGGCTCTTTCAATAGCTATGCTTTCCACGATATCTACGCATTCGCAACCGCCATAGTATCTCTTAGAGGGGTAACCCTCAGCGTACTTGTTAGTTAGTACAGAACCCATAGCACACATAACTGCTGGGGATACGATATTCTCACTAGCGATTAATTCAAGGTTTCTTTTTTGTCTAGCGAGTTCTTTGCCCATAGCCTCACCGACTTCAGGGTCACAACTTGATACATAACCAATAGTATCCATTAAATCATTAAACATGATAATAACTCCTTTGTAAATAAAATATAACAGTTACATTATATCATAGATAGGGAAAAATTTCAACTACAATATGAAAAATTTTAAAAACATATGCTACTCATAGAATGCAAACTTTTCACCCGTGGGAAAATCCACGGCTATAAACTCCCCTTGCTCTATAGACTTCTTATAGTCAAGGTACTTTATACATTCGTATTTAACGTTGTACTTATCGAATATGTAGTACTTTTTTATAGCAACTGTAGAGTTCCTAGGTGGGTCGTTGTTGCTATACAGATAGCTATCCTTTAGGGAGTTGCTGTAGTTAGCGGTGGTAGTAGTTTCGTCAATACAGTTTGCGGAAACCTGTTTTTTACTGGCAATAAATCCTCCCGAATGGATATACTCTCTAACGTGCCTAAACCTCATGACGTTCCTAAAAGTACCCACAGCTATAGCAACCCCTATAACTGCCAAATAGACTGCATTCGCTTTAACTTCTATGTCAGAAACTGTAAGCATACTACCTACCCCAGCGATAGCACTCAACACCCCTATGATAAACCCCCACCTTTGGGTGTAGGTTTTATCGTCAACGTACTTTAAAATATTCTGCTTTTGTATATCCGTTAAAATTAGCATATATACCCTCCTTTAAAGCTAATTAATACTAATTATACACACATTTTACAAGCAAGTCAATACAAGCAGTATTGTTAAAATTTGTTCATTTTAAATGTATTTATATCATATAAATATATAGGTATTTGGCTGATATTCCAAAAATACTCAATCCAATTGAAAATATCATTTCGATGTATACTATGTTGTTCCTGTGATATTGCATAATAAATAATACTGTATTTTGTGTTAAAACGTACAATAAATACTATATGTAGTATACAAAAATGGTATTGTTTTAAAAACTTAAATGAAATCCATTGACTTTTTTTGAAAGTAATGTTATAATAACTGTACAATAATTCAATATTATTTTTGTAAAATATATACATATTAGAGAAAAGGTGATTTTTTATGGCTAATGAGCAGATTAAGGCTCAAAATATTGAACTTGTACTTAACAAGACTTATCATTTGTTTTTAAAGCATGGCATAGAAAGAGTAACCAAAGAAATGATTGCCCATGAAAGTGGGCTTTCCAGAAGAACTATAGACCGCTACTTTACAGATAAAACTGACTGCGTTTTACAAGTTGCTGAGTGGGTAGTTCGCAACATCCACGAAAATATGAAAGCAACTCAAGTTATGATAACCCCTACCAAACAATATTACAGTGGTGCAGAAATACTATATATGTATATGATAGATTTGAAAAAAGCTTTTCTATCCGACCACCGCCACTTTGAACTATACAACGAATACAAAATATATATCTATCGCAACTGCGAGAATGTTCAACAAGGTTACGCTTTGTTTCAAGAATGGATACACCATTACAACTTCCGTTACCAAATATATACTATCGGTAAAAATGATGGCTCTCTATCTTTGAACAGCAACCCCTACTTGAAAGAGGAAAACCTTTGCGAATCATATTTGGAGTTCCTCTCCGTACTAGCATTGTCTTTTGATTTATATCCTATAAAAGAGATAGAAAACAGGATAGACAGAAGAATCTACAATGTTATGGCTTTATATACTAGAAATAACGTTTCTAGTGTTGAAGATACAAGTTACTAGTTTTAGGTTTTTTTAATTGTATATGTCGTAGTGTCTGCCATACGACACATGGATATGTACACTTAGACCAAATTAAAGGAGGCGTTAATTATGAAACCTAGAGGAAAATTTTTCACAATTACAGTGTATCTGTTAGCAATAGCTATGATATTTATGGGTGTCCCAGTATCTGCTATTACTATAGGTGACAGCAAAGACAACGACGATGATACTATCATCGATATGGCGGAGTACTTAGTTCCCGATGGCTTTGAGCTATCCGTGAACGGAACTACCTACAGACTAAACGAACACAGAGAGTTTATCGATGATGATGGCAACATCACTAGCATTGACGTATCTGTGAACGATACTATTAGTGTACGTCTTGCGTTTTCTGCTGTACCTATAAGAGTCAATCAAGAAATACATTATGTACTTCCAGAGGGATTCTTGAACGATATTTTTGTCACTGAAAGCGAAACCCCTATAATGGATGGTCTTGACAATGTAGGCACTACTTACGTCTATACCAACGGCTTAATAAAGTTTATCCCTACTAGTGATTACATCACAACACATTCTAATGATGAGGGTATAGCCTATATAGGTGGCACTGTTATGATAAACGGTAGCGTTAAAGAACATTCCGACAACAGCAAAGTTTCCGATGGAAAAGTGGACTTTGGTAGTTTCGAAATTACGCTCCCATTTAACTATGACGACTTTTACTCAGATATTCAGGTTCATAAGACTAATGCCTTATTCGACCCTGTAAGCAAAACCTTAACTTATACCGTCACCGTAAAAAACATTGGTGACACTGTAGCCAACAATGTAATCGTTGTGGATGAGTTTACTAAATCCGCAGAATACATTAAAAAGTTTACTGATAGCAATAAATTCTACACTGTATTGGAGAGCATAGATGAAAGTATAAATCCATCTATGGGAACAGTTTTACAAGACGATGATACTCCAAAGTTGGTATGGCTAGTAGGCTCTATTGATAGCGGAGTATCGAAGTCCTTAACGTATACCGCAAAACTTTCCGCTGACTACTTTTCTCAAGAAGTCGCTCCAACAGTTGAAAATACAGCAACCGCTACATGGGGTGCATACGGAATACACAGCTATACCACTAGCGATACTTTCAGTGGTGTTGTGAATATTTCCAAAACCCATGAGGATTCCTTTGTGGCTGATGATGGCAGTACACATATTAGGTATACCGTCACAGTATCCACACCAGATACCAACAAGGTAAATATTGACAAAGTTACAGTGGATGACGTTATCGCAGAAGATTGCATAACAGAATACAGCACAGTTACTCCTTGCGAGGGTACTACAGTAACTATAGACACCGCTAAAAGAACTATCAACTGGGATATAGGCACTATGAAACCTAACAAGACTAAACAACTCACTTATGAGATAGTCGTTAAAGAAGACTATTTCACCTCTAAGAACACTTCCACTAAACCTAACGAGGCTTCCGTCACTAAGGAAATAAACAACTTAGCTACGGTTCGTATAGGTGGCAGAGAGTACGCCCATTGCAACGATATATACATATTAACTAAAAAGTGGCTCACCAAAGACGGTGACCTTCAGGACGACGGCTCTTTTGTATTCAACATAGTTGTCAACCAACTGGATAGTACTATATCACCATTCCACGGCATAAACACTATAGAAGATACTATCACGGGTGCGTTTGAATTCAGCGGAGATATAAGCATTACCGTAACAGACGCACACGGCAACAAAGTAGGCACTCTAACTGATGATATTTCCAACTACGTTACAAAAGAAAAAGAAAATACCCAAACTTTCAGCATAAACCTAACAGACGAAAACTTTAAGGTTACAAGCCCCACTGGCGAAAAAGTTTCCGCATACGGTGCATACCAGTACAAAGTAACCTACACCGCAACCCCTATAGACCCTACTGTTAAAGTTATCCGTAACTCTGCAACTGCAACTATAGGCGACGGCTCTGACGAAAACCATATAACTATAGGCAGTCAGCCTAGTTTTACTGGTGTATATAACTACTATTTCGATATGGGTAAATCTTTCGAGGGTGGCAACCTAGATAACATCAAGTGGAAAACTACTATAAAGACTCCTATACCTGCTGGGTCTGTATTTAGGGATTTCGACCCCACAATATACCCCCTAGACGATGGCAAAATTATACACGGTAAAATGGACGTTACTGAACACCCCAACTATGAATGGTTCGCTAACGAAACTATAAACTTCACTCAAGAACAACTTGACAACATAGTAGTTACAGATGGTGACGGAAATGTAATCCCTAAAGAAGATTACACTGTAACCCCTATAGCAAACGAAATATCCACTTCCGAAAACGCTGTGCGTGGCTTTATAATAGTATTTGAAAAGAATATAGAAAAGTCCCCAGTAACTATAGAGTATTCTTCTACTATCAACCCTACTGACCTAACCAACGACGGACAAGTCGGTGAGTACAAAAACAGAAGTAACATCGAAATATACGGCATAAACAAAACCGTTGCAACTTCTCTTTACTACAAGTACTACCACGAATTGAAAAAGTCCCCAGCTGGTGTGGACTGGTCTAACGATACCGTTAAATGGTACATTGAGCTAAACCACGGTAGCAACATCACTGGAGATGGCACTCTTAAAGAACTTATTCCTCAAGGTTTGGAGTTCGTAAGTGCTGAAATTGTTGAACGTGGAACTAATGCCCAAAATACACAAATATCCCAAAAGGAGATAACTGAGGAAGAACCTAGCGATAGTCACCGCCAAAATGAAAATATAGGTAAATATATATACATCCCTATAACTGGACTATCTAGCACGAAAAATATAGAAAATCTTCCATACGACACAAAACATTATGCAAACCCCAACTACAAGGACGACGGTTATATAAAGATTTTAATCACTACTAAGATTGTAGATGAACAGTTACTATCTAAAAAGTCCACATACAACGCCCTTGACGATACCGTCACACAAAAGGGTACATGGGTTACCAACAGAGTTGAATTCTATCAAGACGACCCTACCAACCCCTACAGGGCTTACGCTGACCAGGAAATAGTAAGCCAATCCCTTACAAAAAGCGTAAACATAGACTACAGCAATCGCCCATACATCACATACACCATTGACGTCAACAACGCTTCTGCTGATATTCTCCCCAACAGTGACTATATCACTATCGTGGATGAGATGTCCTCAAATATGAACCTCGCTTTTGACCCCGAACACAAGCTAACCGTCACACAGGCAGACGGCACTGACATATCCAACGACTGCGAACTTACTATTATCAATGACGGTCATGGTTTTAGCATTAAAGTTCCCGACGGCGAACACCTAACTATTACCTACTATGTAACCGTTCTAGGGTACGTCAACCAAACTATTGACGAGGTTTACAATACTATACACTTTGAAAACAGCGACGCTAACGTGGATTCCATTATTAAAAACTTCGTGATAAAGGATTCTGGGGCAACTGCATACGCCGAAAACAGAGGAACGTTTACTATTCTAAAGTTGGATACTAAAGGAAATATCATCCCTAATGTAACCTTTGAACTATCAAGAGTTCTATTCGACGATGACGGCTTACCCCAAACTAACGACGAAAATCAACCACTTTTGGAACTTGTTGAACAACAAACCACCAACGAAGATGGCATGATTAGGTTCTATTTGGGTAGAGATTACGAAAACCAAATATATATGCTTCAAGAGGTTTCCGCCCCCAACCAGTACGTTATGGACGACTCTCAGCACTACATAAGCTTTAAAGACAACGAGTCCTTCAGCGAAACCTTTAGCAACATACCCGTTGAGGGCATAGCAAACAATTCCATAGTGTACAAGTACAACGAGTTGAAAAACATCACCACGGAACAAGAAAAGGTTACCACTAAGGTTACTACCGC
>CAYXNU010000098.1:0-6890 GCA_964466485.1 uncultured Ruminococcus sp. | reverse complement strand
ACTACTACAACAGTAGAAGATACTACTACTACAACTACTGCAAGTTCTGAATCAACAAGTGGTTCTACAAGTGATACTTCAGGTTCAGGAACAGGCACAGGTTCAAGTACTGGTACTGGCTCAGGCTCAGGCACAAGCTCAAGCACTGGTTCAGGTTCAGGTAGTAAGTCTACTACAGCTACTACAACTTCTGCTAAGACTACTAACCCATCCACTAGCGATAACGGCATTCAGCTACTAGTCGTTGGTATGGTAGTTGCTCTATCAGCAATGACAGTTGCTAAAAAGAAAAATGACTAGTATTTAGTTATTAGTTAATATTTTCAAGCCACAAGCGGACTATTCCGTTTGTGGCTTATTTTATCCAATAATTGTTGACGAGTTGCGTTCTATATGCTATAATATACCTATTAAATTTTCTTAAAATCCCAATTTAGAAAGATGGTGTAAATTTGTGAAAAAACTTATTAGCATATTGACTTCAATGGCAATGTTAGGTCTAGTGGGTGGGTGTTCTGCTGGTAGTCAAGAGAGCGTTGGCATAGGCACTTCCGACGATGTAGTTTCCATAGGTCTTGCTGTTAGTCAGTATGAATACTATGAGAATATTTATCAATTCGTTTCGGAAGATGTTGAAAAGTTGGATTCACCTGTTGAAATACAGTTAGTAGAGCAACAAGACAGTTACGATTATACTCAAGGACTTTCAGTGGCTCAAGGTTTCTGTGAAGATAGCACCATGGTTGGTGTAGTAGGACATATGTATACAGATTTATGTTTATCCTTAAAGAACGTTTATGATGAGAATAAGATGCCTCTATTAGTACCCGATATAGAGTCCAATGAACTTTTGAACGACAATAACGGATACATATATCAAACTATTTCTAATATTTCAAATGTGGCTAACCTATATACTACCATGGCTTACAACAACGATATGAGCAACATAGCAATAGTCTATACTAACTCTAAGTACGGCAATGAACTATCCAAAGAGTTTGAACAGTACTTAGTACAGGAAACAAACGTTACCATAGTTGACAAGGTTTGCGACCCAGATATCAACAAGGATATGCCTAGCTGTTTGAAAAAATGGAAAGCTTTAGACGTTGATACGATATTCCTATTTACAAACTTTGAACCTGTAAAGTTATATCTACCCGAAATTGAAAAGCTAGGCAGTGATGTGAATGTTTACATATCTTCCGACTTTGAAAGTGAATTTCTATCGTACGATGTTGCTTACGGTGATAACGTCTACCTATTGTCTGCATCGCAGTATGATTACAACCCCGAACTGGAAGACTTATACCAAAGGTATGAGGACACCTATGGCGAACGTCTAAGTACTAGTATGGCTCAAATATACGACGATGTAATGATTATTGCCAAAGCTATAGCCTACAACGGCGTTAGAACTCCTGCAGAGTTAAAAGAGTTTTTAGACACTACCGACGATATAGGCAGTATCTATGGCGATGATTTATACTTTACAAATAACTATATTCAAAACAAGATGAGTTTTATTCAAAGCTATGATGATGTAGGTAATTTAACGTATAGCATGGGATTTACTAACACGGACTTAGACGAAATATGGTACGATTACTACGCTCAAGAATATATTGACACTTATGCAAGGGTGGGTGAATACAATAATGGCTAATAATATTTTTAGGAAGTCCGCACTGGATAGAGTGGCTTCTGTAGATGGACTTGATAAGAATATACAGATAGTATCCACTAAAGGTTGGATTGCTTTAATATTTATGATAATATTAATTGTCGTTACTCTAATATGGAGTATCTTAAGCGAAATTTCTACCTTTGTAGAGGCTAGTGGCATTGTAATGTATGGTAGCGGTATAGAAACTGTAACTGCTACTAAAGACGGTATCATTACAGATTTAAACATAGATGTGGGCGACACCATAGTTAAAAATACTACCATCGCTAGAATAGACGTACAAGATACCATAGACGAAATTAGCACATACAAGGACTACTGCTCCCAACTGGATGACTTTAAAGATAGCAACTTCCAAAATATAGATGTGCTATCCTATGAACTATACAGCATACTATCCGATGACATTAGTACATACAATACCGCTACCGACAGCGATATCAAAAAGACTATGCAAACCCAGTTGAACAACGATTACAACATCCTAAAGAATGATTACACCGCTAAAATAGAAGATTTACAAGCAGAAGTTCTTAGCGAAAGTTGTATGCAAAATGCATCCGAGGGAAAAGTTTTAGAAGTGTATAAGTCTACTGGTGACTATGTAAATATAGGCGATACTATAGCTAGTATCATTATTCAAAGTATAGATGGCAGTGACCAAGAAAACTCTTTGAACAGCGAAGTAATAGTATATATGCCAGTCGCTGACGGCAAAAAGATTAGTAAGGGTATGGAAGTTCAAGTTAGCCCCTCTACAGTGGACAAGGAAAAGTATGGCTGTATAGTTGGGCTAGTTAAATCCGTTTCCGAGTACGCAGTAAGCGAAGAAAGTATGATGAGCGTTCTAAACAATGAACAGTTAGTGGAAAGCCTATCCACTGGTGAGGCTTTAATAGAAATCCATGTGGAATTGCTAAAAGATAGCTCTACTGTAAGCGGTTACAAGTGGACTACTAAGAACGGCGCTCCTGTGACTATAGCAGCTGGTACAGTGTGTTCCGCCCGTGTGGAGATAGACACTACTAGACCTATTGAAGTAGTATTTCCGTTTATAAAAACCATGCTAGATGGTACAAATTAATCTGTGGGGGGTTACTATGAGTGAAAAAGTTTATAAAAGAGTAAAAACTCCTACAGTTTTACAGATGGAAGTAGTTGAATGTGGTTCGGCTAGTCTATGCATGATACTTGCGTACTATGGTAAGATTATCCCTTTGGAACGCATGAGAATAGAGTGCGGTGTCACCCGTGACGGCGTTAAGGCAGGTAACATCATAAGGGCGGGTGAACGCTTAGGCTTGAAATGCAAAGCCTACAGAAAAGAACCTAACGATTTAAGATACATGAAACCTCCTATGATTATACACTGGAATTTCAACCACTTTGTAGTGTTTGAGGGTTTTAAGAAGAACAAAATATATCTAAATGACCCCGCTATAGGACACGTTGTAGTATCTTATGAGGAGTTTGACAGGTCTTTTACGGGTGTGGTGTTGACCTTTGAACCGCATGAGGATTTTAAAAAGAGTGGTGAAAATCCATCCACTATTAAACTACTAAAACAGAAGTTGAGAAACTCAAAGAGTGCAGTAGCATTTTTGCTTATTACTGGAGTGTTTTTAACTATTCCGGGGATAGTAATACCGTACTTTGCAGAAGTCTTTGTGGACGATATACTAATGGGCGGAAAGAGTAGTTGGTTATTGCCGTTACTATCCGCAATGGCACTGGCTATGGTAGTGCAAGTATTTCTAATGAGTTTGCAAAAGAAGTACCTTTTAAAGCTAAAGACTAAGTTAAACATATCCGGTTCGGGAGAGTTCTTTTTGCACTTGTTAAAGTTGCCTAGTATGTTCTTTCAGCAGAGGTCGTCGGGTGACTTAGTATCTAGAATGAACAACAATAGCACAGTTGCAACTTTTCTCACGGATAAGTTAGCGGAAAATATTATCAACGTTGTAACGCTTATATTCTATATGGTTATCATGTTGAACTATAGTGTGCAGTTGAGCATTATAGTATTAGCGTTGGCTTTAGTGAATGTAGTATGCTTTTTGTACTCTTCCGAAAAGGTAAAAGAGTTGACTAACAAATCCATGAACGATGAGGGCAAACTATATGGTACTATGGTTTCGGGATTGAGTACTATTGAAACTATAAAGGCTATCGGTAGCGAAGCAGACTTCTTTGTTAAGTGGTCGGGATACCATGCTAAAGTATTGAGTAACCACCAAAACATCGGTAAGAATGAACAGCTATTGTATTCCGTGCCAAACTTTACAAAAGCCTTGTCTAATATAGTAGTTATAGCTATAGGCAGTATAAAAGTTATTCAAGGTGACGCTAATATGACTATCGGTGGACTGGTAGCTTTTCAAATTTTGGTTGCAAACTTTATGGAACCTATATCGTCGCTTACGCAAATGGGCATGGAAATTAAAAACTTTCAAGCCGATATGAATCGCATTAACGACGTTATGAAGTATGAGGCTAAATCCGATTTCGACGACTTTTCAGAAAACGTTACCGACTATGAATGCAGAATACTAGACGGAAACGTTGAACTAAAACACATCAACTTTGGATACAACCTCTTAGACCCACCTTTGGTTGAAGATTTTAATTTGGATATACGTTCGGGTGAAAGAGTCGCTATAGTAGGCGGTTCGGGTAGTGGTAAGAGTACTATCCTAAAACTACTAAACGGCATAAACGAAAAGTGGAGCGGTGAAATTCTTTTTGACGGCACTAAGATGGAAAGCCTATCCTCTTTTACAAAGTCTAACTCTGTATCTTGTGTGGAACAAGAGATTAGTATCTTTAAGGGTACTATATATGATAACATCACTATGTGGAATCCTATGATTTCGGAAAAGGATGTTATACAAGCCTCTAAAGACGCTATGATTTACGATGACATATCTAAAAGACCACTAGGCTTTAAAGACGTTATGTCGTCGGGTGGTAGAAACTTTAGTGGTGGACAATGCCAAAGAATAGAAATAGCTAGAGCCTTAGCTATGAACCCATCCATAATACTTATGGACGAGGCAACTTCCGCTTTAGACCCTAACACCGAAAAAGCCGTTCTAGATAACATTCGCAGACGTGGTTGCACTTGTATAGTAGTAGCCCACAGACTTTCTACCATTAGGGACTGCGATAAGATTATCGTTATGGAACGTGGCGAAATAGTACAACAAGGCACTCACGAGGAGTTGAAAAACGTTGAGGGCGTATACGCTAATTTAATTAAGATGACGTAAGGAGGTTAGTTACTTGAAATCTTTTAATGATGGACAATACTTCTTTTTAAATAGAGATACTATTAATGCTGAATATTACTACATAACCGAGGGAACTTGCAACCTATACTTATGTAATCTTAAAGACGGTAAACCAGTAGGCAAAAGACACTTCTTGTTTCAGCTATCCGAAAATGATATAGCTTTTCCTTTGCCTATAGTGGATGATATGTCTGTACTGGTTATACCTATTGTAGATATGCAAGTAGACGATTCCGAACCGCTAACAGAAAACGCTCTACAAGAAAAGAAAGTGGACTTTGCGGAAAGTTTAGCTACTTCTTTAGGCTTTGATAAGTTTCAAATAGAGTCCCTTGTTGAAGAACTCTCCACTGAAAAGTTTGATAACTTTTTAAAAGAGTACACCAGCAACGCCATAGCAATGGTAAAAGAAAACTATTCCACTAGGTTGAAAAATAACAGGATATCTTTGGAAAAGCAAAAGCATATCTACTATAATAGCTTTAATGTTCTATCTAGTGTTTTGAAAAGCAAACAGGAAAAAGAAAACATTATAAATGACAACAACGATTCCGAGGACTATCTTTTTAAAGCGTGTAGAGTAGTCACTAAGTATTTGAAGATTCAAATTAAGTTGCCTCTATACTTGAAAAAAGGTTTTGACGTGGAAAACCCTCTAGACGAAATAGCTTTTGCTTCTAAGTTTAGAACTAGAAAGATTAGCCTAGATTCTAAGTGGTATAAAAACCCTACATTGCCTTACATAGCCTACCTAAAAAATGGTGACGTTCCAGTGGCTTTAATTCCTACAGCTTTTGGGTACAAACTATACAACCCCACAAACGACAGCACCATAAAGGTAAACAAATCCGTGGAAGAACTTATAGACTTGCAAAATTGCCATATCATATACAGAAACCTCCCTTTGGATGAGATAAACACTAAGTCGCTATTTAAGTTTGTCCTAGAGGGTGTCCGTAAGATAGATTTAGTAGGTATGCTATTAGTGGGTGTGTTGGGCGGTTTGCTAAGCATGATAACCCCTCTAATAGTAAGTTGGATTTTCGATACCGTTATACCCGACGCTAACGAAAACCTATTAAAACAGCTATCCATAGTGCTAGTTAGTATAACGTGTGTGCAGTTTATATTTGAACTGGTTAGGTCGTACATAGTTATGAGGATAGAAGTTTTTGCGGAGATAGATATTCAATCAGCGGTATGGGATAGACTGTTAAGTCTGTCTACGGGGTTCTTTAAAAAGTATTCCCCTGGTGAACTCGCTAAAAAGATAGATGGCTTATCCGAGATTAGCCAAATAGTTTCGGGTAGCATTATGAACCAAATGCTTACATTTATATTCGGGCTTTTTTATGTATTCGTTATGTTTTACATAAATGCAAACTTAGCTATGATATCCCTAATAGCTATAGTATTAATAGCTGTGATATCCGTTCTGTTGGGCTATGGCGAAATAAAGTACTATAATCAAATTTCTAACCTATCAGCGGATTTATCCGGTAGAATGATAGCGTGGCTAAACGGTATGACTAAGATTAGGACTTCTGGGGCAGAAAGCAGAATATTCCATATTTGGGCAAAAGATTTTACTGACATAAACAATTTGGATATTAGCAGAAGTAAAGTACATAACGTTTCAAAAATATTTAGTTCTGCAATATCCGTGATAGTTTCTATGTGTTTGTACTTCTATATTATCAAAAGCAATAACTCTCTAGATTCGGGAATGTTTGTAGCTTTTAATACCGCTTTAACGGTACTACTATCCAACTTTATTATGCTAACTGAAACTATTACCGAACTAAACAAAGTAATACCATTGTACAGAAACATTCAGCCTATTTTTAAAGAAACCTCCGAATATGACGCCTCTAAGGAAAATATAGGCGAAATCACTGGAGATATTGAGG
>CAYXNU010000097.1:0-6980 GCA_964466485.1 uncultured Ruminococcus sp. | reverse complement strand
TAACAGTATATAGCATAGCGAAAATATTCCTTTCTCTTTTAATATAATAATATAATACTTTACACGGAACGGCGAATCGCCGTTCCCTACATTGCTTTGAATATATATAATAATATAATCATCTAGGGACGGCAACGCTTTCCACCACAGACTTTAAAACGTTTGCCTTGCTAGTAGAAACGTTTCTTTTTAAGACTATTCTGTGGGCGACTACACTCTCAAAGATGTATAATACATCTTCGGGGCAAACAAAGTCACGGTTGCGAATACTTGCCACTCCTTGCGACGCTTTCATTAAAGCTATAGCACCTCTAGTACTAACCCCTAGTTGAATATCCGTGTGGTTTCTTGTGGACTCTACTAAACTTAGTATGTAGTCCCTAACGTCACTAGACACGGCAACTTCCTTAATGGACTCTTGTGCAAGTAGTAGTTCTTCTTTGGATACTGCAACGCTTAACGGTGTATCGTTAGAAGTTTGGCTGTACTGCTTTAAGATATCGTTTTCAATATCATGTGTGGGATACCCTAAAGTTAAACACATAAAGAACCTATCTAGTTGGGCTTCTGGTAGAGGATACGTTCCAAAACTTTCAATAGGGTTTTGGGTAGCTATCACGAAAAATGGCTTTTCTAGTGGATAGGTATCGCCATCTATAGATACTTGTTTTTCTTCCATGCACTCTAGCAAACTAGATTGCGTTCTAGGGGTGGAACGGTTTACTTCGTCTGCTAGGAGTATGTTACTAAATACTGCACCTTTTCGCAAAATAAACTCAGAGGTTTTTTGGTTGTAGTAGTACATACCAGTAATATCCGTTGGGAGTAAGTCTGGGGTAAACTGTACTCTCTTGAAAGTTCCACCTATAGACTGTGCTATAGCCTTTGCAAGAGTAGTCTTAGCAGTCCCCGGAATATCATCTAGTAGTAAATGCCCCCCACATAGTAGAGTTACTATGCACTTGTCTAGAACGTCATCTTTACCGAGAACCTTAATAGATAGGTTGCTCTTTAGTTTGTTGTATACTTCTAATGCCTTTGCCATGCTAATCCTCCACTATTAAATCCGAAAAGGATACTCTTATAACTTTGGATATATCTTCTACTTTTACACCTAATAGCACACCTACCCTACCCGCACTAAATATTATAGTATCCTTAGTTTGGGCAGTGGAATGTATATTAGTAGTAAAAAACTTTTTCATGCCTATAGGTGAACACCCACCATGAATATAACCCGTCAATGGTAGAAGTTCTTTAGACTTAACCATAGCCACAGACTTTTCCCCTACAACCTTAGCAGACTTTTTCAAGTCCAACTCTGTATTTGATGGTATTACAAAGACGTAATGGTTTCCAGTTTTGCCTACAGTTACTAAAGTCTTAAAAATAATGTTAGGGTCTACATTTAATAGGTTAGCTGTATTAAGGCTAGTCTTAGTGGATATATCTTCTTTAGTTAATCCTAAATCATATAGGTTATATATCTTATACTGTATCTTTTTCTTATCTAATATACGCATAACGTTAGTCTTATCTTCCATTGTTAATGCTCCTTCCGTTGTTTTGATATTTTTGTATGCTTATCATTATAACATATTATACATACAAATTCAATTGAATAATGTTAATTTTTTTTGTGAATCATGAACCTATATTGTATAGGTTGCACTAAAATCCGCCTTAAAATTCGTTTAAGTTTTTATATAATTTGCTTGACAAATTCTTAAATTTGAGTATAATATTATTTAAAGGTGGTGAGAACTTTGAAACGTAGCGTATATAGTCTAGTGCTTAGCGATGACGTTATAGAGGCTATAGACAATATGGCTTACTCTTTAGGTACAAGCCGTTCAAACCTGATTAACCAAATACTAGCCGAAAAAGTTAGTTTAGTAACCCCTGAAAAGCGTATGCAGAATATCTTTTCGGAAATAAAAAGGCTTATGTTTGAAGAATGCTATCAAATACAAGAAAGACAATCCGATAGCTTAATGAACATAAAAAGCTCCATAAGGTACAAGTATCGCCCTACTGTTAAATACTCCGTAGAACTCTTTAGAAACGTTAATCAAGGCATAGGACAGCTAAAAGTAACCTTTAGAACGCAAAATCAAGCACTATTAGAATTGGTATACCAGTTCTTTAACATTTGGGCAAGTGTAGAAAATAAGTATCTTAAAAACGCTACAGTTTGCTCAATAGAACCCTCTAGGTATGTTAGAGTATTTCAATCTATACCACACAACTTAGACGTTGCAACATACATTAGCAAGTACATACACACTTTCGACACCGCACTAAAACAGTACTTCTCAAATATAGACAACTTAGAACTAGCTACCGCAATAGTTGAAAACATCTACAAGGAATACTTTAACAGCGGTATGGTAATCATATAGTTAATAAATACTTTTAGAAAGGAAGTATCTTTATGAATGTAAATAACTTTACTGAAAAATCTTTAGAGGCTGTGCAGAATGCTCAATCTATAGCTATATCACACAGCAGTATGAATATAGAACAAGAACACGTTTTGTTGGCTTTGGTGCAACAAGAAAACGGTTTAATACCTCAGCTATTGCAAAAGCTAAACGTAGACGTTAAAAGCTTTGAAAAAGAACTAACTCGCATAGTGGACGGTATGCCATCGGTTAGTGGTAGCGGTCACGAAGTGGGTAAAGTATACATTACTCAGCAAGTGGAAAATACTTTTATAGAAGCTGAAAATCAAGCTAAAAGCATGGAAGATAGTTTCGTATCTGTAGAACATATATTCTTAGCACTTTTGGAAATGCCTAATAGCAACGTAAACAGACTATTTAAATCCTTTAGCATAGACAAAATGAAGTTCTTAACCGTATTGAAATCCGTTAGGGGCAACAGAACCGTAAACAGCCAAAACCCAGAAGAAACTTACGACGTACTAAGAAAGTATGGTCAAGAGTTGGTAGAGTTGGCTCAAAATAACAAACTAGACCCCGTTATCGGTAGAGATAACGAAATTAGAAACGTTATTAGAATCCTATCTAGAAAGACTAAAAACAACCCTGTATTAATCGGTGAACCCGGTGTAGGTAAGACTGCTATCGCTGAAGGTTTGGCTTTGCGTATAGTAAGAGGAGATGTTCCATCTACCCTTAAGGATAGAAAAATATTCTCCCTAGATATGGGTGCTTTAATTGCGGGTGCTAAGTATCGTGGAGAGTTCGAGGAACGTTTTAAAGCTGTACTACAAGAGGTTAAAAACTCCGATGGTAAGATTATACTATTCATAGATGAACTACACACCATAGTTGGTGCAGGTAAGTCCGACGGTGCTATGGATGCAGGTAACCTATTAAAGCCTATGTTGGCTAGAGGTGAAATACACTGTATAGGTGCTACTACCCTTAACGAGTACAGACAGTACATCGAAAAAGACCAAGCCCTTGAAAGACGTTTCCAACCTGTATACATTGCAGAACCTACCGTTGAAGATACTATATCCATACTAAGAGGTATAGAAGAACGTTACGAACTATTCCATGGTGTACAGATTACAGATAACGCTATCATATCAGCAACTACACTATCCAACAGATACATCACAGATAGGTTTCTACCTGACAAGGCTATAGACCTAGTCGACGAAGCTTGTGCTATGATTAAAACTGAAATAGACTCCATGCCTACCGAAATAGACGAAATATCCCGTAAAATTATGCAACTACAGATAGAAGAAACTGCCCTTAAAAAAGAAGACGACAAAATATCTCAAGAACGTTTGAAAGACGTTCAAGCTAACATCGCTAAGTACAGAGAACAGTTCCAAGAAATGAAAGCTAAATGGGAAAATGAAAAACAGTCTATTGATAAACTTAACGACTTGAAAGAACAACGTAACTCCTTAACCCACGAAATGGAAAAGGCTCAACGTGATGGCGACTACAACAAAGCCTCCGAGATTATGTATAGCAAACTACCTCAACTAGAAAAACAGATTGAAGAATGTCAAAACGTAGTAGGACAATCCAACAGCAATGGCTCTCTACTAAGAATGAAAGTTACTGAAGAAGAAATCTCTAAGATAGTAGCACGTTGGACTGGTATCCCAGTTACTAAGCTTATGGAGGGCGAAAGAGAAAAACTCCTACACATGGAAGATATTCTACACAAGAGGGTTATAGGACAAGACGAGGCTGTTACTAAAGTTACCGAGGCTATCTTGCGTTCTAGAGCGGGTATTCAAAACCCTAACCAACCTATAGGCTCATTCCTATTCTTAGGCCCTACTGGTGTCGGTAAGACAGAACTTGCTAAGGCTCTAGCACAGTGCCTATTCGACGACGAAAAGAACATCGTTAGAATAGATATGTCAGAGTACATGGAAAAACACGCCGTCAGCCGTCTAATTGGAGCGCCTCCGGGATACGTTGGCTATGAGGAGGGCGGTCAACTTACCGAGGCTGTTCGCCGTAGACCTTACTCAGTAGTGCTATTCGATGAGGTTGAAAAGGCTCACCCAGATGTATTTAATATCCTACTACAAGTCCTTGACGACGGCAGAATTACAGACTCTCAAGGCAGAACAGTAGACTTTAAAAATACTATCATCATTATGACTTCTAACCTAGGCTCTAACTATATACTAGATGGCATAGAAAACGGTGAAATCACTGAAGACGCTAGAAAGAATGTAGACAGACTATTAAAGCAGTCTTTCCGCCCAGAGTTCTTAAACCGTCTTGACGAAATAGTATACTACAAACCTCTACAGAAAGAACAAGTTATTAACATTATCAACCTTATGCTTGAGGATACTCAAAAACGTCTTGACGACAAACAGATTACTATTGACGTTTCCGACGAGGCTAAAGAGTACATCATTGAGAACGCTTTTGAACCATCCTTTGGTGCTAGACCTCTTAAGAGATACATCCAACGCAAGGTTGAAACTCTAGTGGCTAAAGAAATTATTGCTAACGATATCGCACCTAATACTACTATACACATAGGTGTATCCAACGGCGACTTAGCTATAATAAGATAACACAAAAAATCTATGGAACGCTTTTAAAGCGTTCCTTTTTTTATGTACAGCATTAAAAAAATCAATTGCAATAATGGCGATAGTATGATATAATTATCTAAAAAAGTGGTGGTGATTTTTTTGGATATATCCAACATAAAAGGCTATATCTTCGATTTGGACGGAACGCTTATAGACAGTATGCCCCTTTGGTACAACGTTGACAGAATATTCTTAACAGAACACGGCATAACCCCTCCTGAGAACATTTCCGAAATAGTTAAGAAGATGACAGTTGAACAGTCCTCTAAATACTTTTTGGATACTTTCCATTTGAAAATATCTCAACAGGAGATTATAGACCGCATAGAAGAAATAGTTGCCCAAAACTACAGAGATACCATTCCACTGAAAAGTGGTATCCTTGAACTGCTAAACTACCTTGATAGCAAAAGCATTCCGTATGGTGTAGCTACTGCTACTTACAGAACTTTAGCAACGTCATGCCTAGAACGTTTGGGCTTACTGGATAGGATTAAGTTTCTAGAAACTTGTTCGGAAATAGGCAAGGGCAAAGAATTCCCAGATATATTCTTTAAGTGTGCTGACGGTTTGGGTTTACCGCCCGAAAGTGTAGCAGTAGTGGAAGATAGTCTATACTGCCTTGAAACCGCTAAAGAACACGGTTTCTATACTATAGGTATGTACGATAGTTCTTCCAGTAGCGACTGGGATAGCATTCAAAAAGTTTGTGATTTAACGTTTAAATCCGCTAGAGAGTTTTTGGAATATATTAATTCGATGTGTTAAAACTTTCACGCTTATATAGAAATTTTTAGAGGTGTATATATTTATGAATAAGAGAGTTATGGTTGGAATGTCGGGCGGTGTAGATAGCTCCGTTACGGCATTGCTATTGAAAAAACAAGGCTATGATGTCATGGGGGTAACTTTAAAGATGTTCTCCAATGAGGATATAGTGCTATCCGAGGAGGCTAAAAGAACTTGCTGTTCCCTTGACGATGTAGACGACGCTAGACGTGTAGCCTACAAGATAGGCATTGAACACCTAGTGTTCAACTTTAAAGACTACTTTAAAAAGTCCGTTATGGATAACTTTGTAAGTAGCTATATCAATGGGGGTACTCCTAACCCTTGCATAGAATGCAACAAGCATATAAAGTTTAACGAGATGCTCCGACGTGCTGAAACCCTAGGCTATGACTACATAGCTACCGGACACTATGCACATATCATCAAGGATGATACTACTGGTAGATACTTGCTAAAACGTCCCGCCGACAGACACAAAGACCAAACCTATGTGCTATACAACTTAACACAGTATCAGTTGGCTAGAACCCTATTCCCTTTGGCTGACTACGACAAGGACACCGTCCGCAAAATAGCTGAGGACAACGACCTTATTAATGCCCGTAAACCCGACAGTCAAGATATATGTTTCGTGCCTAATGGCAAGTATGTAGAGTTTATCAATAAGCAAGGCTACTATGCTCAAAAGGGCAATTTTATAGATACTCAAGGTAACGTACTAGGAGAACATCAAGGAATTATCAACTACACCATAGGTCAACGCAAAGGCTTAGGCATAACTTTCGGTAAGCCTATGTTCGTTATAGATAAGAACCCTATAGACAATACGGTAACTTTAGGCACTAACGAAGAACTCCTTAAGTCCGAACTTATAGCAGACGATGTAAACTTTATATCCATTGAAAAGCTTTCCGAACCTTTAAAGGTTATGGCTAAAACTAGATACAACCAAACCGAACAACCCGCAACAGTATACCCCCTAGACGATGGCAAAATTAGAGTGGTATTCGACGAACCACAAAGGGCTATCACTAAGGGTCAAGCGGTGGTTATGTATCAAGGTGAGTTTGTACTCGGTGGCGGTACAATATTGTAATAACGTGAATTTGATATAATGCAATGCTAACGCATGGCG
>CAYXNU010000096.1:0-6999 GCA_964466485.1 uncultured Ruminococcus sp. | reverse complement strand
AAAGTTTCTAAGTTAATAAGCAACGTCGAAATGGAAAAGTATATAAAAAGTCTTTACATAGTGGATGGCGATTTTGTCGGTACACCAGCACAAGCTAGACGTGATATGGATTTCTATCTAAATTCTAAAATTAGAACTGCTTTTGACAAAAAACGTGATGAGTATCTATCGTTTGCAAAAATAGTTTCTAGTGTGTTAAAAAATTATGGAGAATGCGAGGAATTTAACATTACTCAAAATACGTTAAAAGAGTATATTATGTATGCTATGTTATACCATAGCAAGTGTGTTACATCTGAGGAAAGTAAAAGATACTATTTAAATATAGCTAAGCTTATCAATGCAGAATTAACACATATAGTCAGCGAAGATATAACTTTACAACATTAAAAAAATATTGTTTAGAAAGTGAGTGTTTATATTTATGAATATTAATCAATATGCCCCCGAAAGAGTTTATGAAGGCATAAACTCTACTATAGATGATTTGAAAAGCAAATCCGATGATTTGCATGAAATGGTGAAAATTCTTGATTTAAAATGTACAGACTATCAATTTATCACAGAGGAAGAAATAGACAATACCATAGACTTAATTAGAAACTATTTTTTAACAAAGGAGAGTTGCTTAGAACAATCTAAACAAATTTTGGATATAGATGGGGTAGAATCGATTGATGAGTTGAGTTTAAAAGTTCGAGAACATCAAAGCAATTCTGTATCCATTACCAATGAAATATTACATTACGCATATGAATTTTTAAAGATAAAGTCTAGCAACGTTATAACGGATGGATTGTTGCAAGACCACCGTGAAAAGTTAAACTCTATAATTTCGGCTACTCTAAATGAATTTTCTAACATAGAAGAAATAACTAAGACGTTAGAGCCTTACAAGATAGCTTTGTTATACATTACGGGTCAAATATCCGATTTAACACAGTACGCCGAAATGATATACAATACCTTTGGTGCGATACTATTCTACAATATAGTATCGGGTAACAATATCGAGTATGATTGCAACGACAATGCTTTTTCGATACCTAATATAGTTATAGAAAAGATTACTAAAGATGTAGACATTACTAAAGAGTTAGAGCCTATTTCCATAACGTCAAATGTGGTTGAAAGCGTATCCAATGAACAGTTTATTGAAAGCGTTCTAGAGGGCAACACTGAAGAACCCTCTACTGACGACACTACAGAAGAAACCGAAAACGTTGAAATTGAAAATACTACTACTGATACCAATACCGAAAACACCCCTATTGAAGAACCTCAAGAAGAATATAATGTAGACGATTTTGTAGAAGTAGTAGAAGAAGAACAAGTACAAGAACCCCCTACAGAAGAAGATACTACATCTGAAGATGACAACAACATAGAGTTTGAACCTGTAAAGTTAGATATAGAAATAGAAGAAACTGATATACCTATCACTGTGGACGGAAAAGCTCTCAGTGAGTATATACTTAACAATACTACCCAAACAGAACCAGCCGTTGAAAACAACACAAAAACAGAAACACCCGAAACCGTTAAATCCACTCCACACAAGCCTAAAGTAGAAGAACCTCTACCAGAGGAAAATCTTTCCGATAGCACAGACTATTTTGAAACTTTAGCAGACTCCATTATAGATAAGTATTCCGAGGTTGATATATTATTGCCCGTAAAACAGTCCAACGTTACAGATAGTCAAGTGATTGCTAACTTCTGCAACCATGTACTATTAAAGCAGTTTGCTTGTGCATCACTAGCTTTAAAAGAGTCTGCAAAGCTTTTCCCAGAAATGGAAAGCTTATACAAACAGTATGGCGTAGCTATAGGCGACCCTTGTGTCGATTGCAACTATTCTGTGGCATTTATATCCACTGTTGATGAGCAGTTGCACCCATGGTTGGAACTATCCGCTCTACTTAGAGAGATGTTCACTTGCAAAGACAAGGAAGTTGAATGTTACAACTTTACACCATATATGAACTCCTTAATGCAAAGTAACCAAAGTAATGTTTTACATTACATCCCTGACTTTTCTAAGATTTTGGATATATTTAACGATATAGGCTACAACACCAACTACATAATAGGCATTAAGCTATTCGATGAGAGAAACTCTATCACTGCTAAGATTAAACAACACGCTAGTGAAATGCTAACCTATTGCGAAAAGACTATCGGTCTTTGGAACAACCACAAGGCTTTAATGTCCGCTAGTAGAAACCTATTCTCATCCAATGGCGGTATAATATACAACCTAATAAAAGAAATCTACATGGACGACCCTAACGCTATGGCTCACGTTAAGCAGTACTGCAAAGAATTTTCTAACGAAAATGACCAAATGCTAAAAGGTATGCACTTAGAGAGCAAAGTTGAAAGCTATCTACATGAACAGTTAAGCATAGTGCCATCCAAACGTAACAACTGCGACACAGATGTAAACGTAGGCTACAAAAACAAGTTCTTTAATAGGTTTACTAATATTCTAAGTTTCTTATTCTCATACATAGAAAAGATGAACGATTTTAGTGTAAACTGCATAAACGAAACTAATATCGAAAAGTACAGGGCTTTAAAAGCTGACTTAATAGAGGCTTTTAACAACGAATATACTAACCTTTGCAAAATCATAAGTAATAAGGATATCCCTAAAATTGATAGGGCTGGTATGGTATGCCTTGCTAAAACTTTCAAGGATATGATATCCTATGTGGACTATGAAAACCATAACAAAAACTACTACTATTGCGAACTCCTAAAGACTGGCTACTTCCTACTAGATGATATGTATATACCTTACATCAACGATGGTATAACTAATATCACTGGCTTTGAAATTAGTACTAGAGTTTCTAGACACCTAAACGATATTAAGTATATAGCGTCATGGAAAGAGGCTTTAGAAAACAATATCAAGAAGAACAATATAGGAAACGTAAAACTAATAGCTAAATATCTAAAAGATACCAACCAGTCTATAGACGGTCTTGATGACTACTTAGCACAGATTGAAAATGTAAGCTATTCTATCGAAAAGACTTCCAACGCTTTTGAAAGCAAGTTACAAGAACTTTACCTAAACGAAGTTATTCCTAATGAGAATGTTTACAATAGTATTCTAGATATGGAAAGTTACGTTAAGGGTATAGTATGCGATAGCCATAACTATGGTTTCTTTGATATGTTCGTAAACTCATTAACAGACTATTCCGTGAAAATCTCAGAGGACTACTATTCCAATAGAAATAACATTGTGGACTCCATAGGCAATTCTATAGGCTATGACAGTGATTGCTATACTAAGATTACTGAAAATATAGACAACCATAAGTATTCAATAGCGGATGAGTTTTTATCCATGCACTTTAACAATGGAGAGTATTCTAAAGTAGCGGTTAGCACATCTCAAATTGAAAAGTACGATGAGATATTCGCAGAATTTAGAACATTCTGTGACGAGTACGTTTCCGAATTGAGTTCCCCAAATGGCTATATATTTATGAATGAGTTCTACAATAAGTTCTTAAAGTCTATCATTCTAGAACGCTTTGGTACTTCCTACGATGGCGTGAAGTCCAACGAGTTAATAGAAGCGTGGGTTGAAGGTCAAGGAAATAAGAACGTAATCTATGATATTCTTATCAATATAGGTTTTGGCATAGACGACCACACAGATATCGATATGCATGAAACTATTATCAAGCTATCCAATTCCGAAAAGAAGAACACCGCTCCATATGCTATTCCAGAAAGAGCCGTGTTCATAAATGAAATCTATAACATTGCCCAAACTGAGAGGGCTATATATAAGATTCAGTTTAAAGAGGATACTCTAATAATACTAGATTATGCTTTAAGTACCGAGGAAAGAAAGTATCTAATAGATATTATAAACTCTGTATCTAATGGCAATAAGATAGTCGTTGCGGATAGATGTGTTATAGCATTTTTAACCACTATAGTTGGCAACCTTAGAAAGATGGCTTTTAAGGTTTGTAGCCTTAGTAACGTATCTACTGGATTGTTGTGTAGTTCTACATTTAGGGCGGATATAGTCAACGATTTCTTACAGGGTAAGTTCTATAACTTTATCTTCGGTAGGGAATATTTCGGAAAGACTTTTATCCTAAAGAGTTTGTCCGAAAACCTAAACTATATTCAAGACAATATAGTAATATCCGTGGATGCCTACGAAAACACCCTAGAAACTCCCGAAATAATACTAGAGGCTTGTAAGAGTTTAGAGTTGAAAATTAATGCTTTTGAAGATTGGTCTAGCTTTGAAAGTTCCATGACTAGATACCTAAACAAACACCCTAACAAGATTGTAAATATGTTAGTGGATAACGCTGAAGTATATCTTGAACGTTGCCTAACTAGTAACGAATCTATTAGTTTAGAAGTGCTAAAAAATCTTAGTGGCAAGTACAAGAATAGATTTAACTTTACTATAGTTGCCAACCTATATCATGAGTATGTTTCTTATGTAGAGGGATTAGAACTATCCTATAAGGTTTTAGAGCCACTATCATATAGCGAAACTGCTAATATGTTTGAAGAACAGCTAAATAGTTGCAGAATATCTGTAACCAACGATGACGTTATGGAGTTCTTAGTTTCTAAGACTTTTGGTTGCCCAGAAATGGTAAGGCTTATCTCTAAACAGATTTCCTTAACACTATCTAGACACCCCGACGAATTTAACAATAACTATATGTGTTCCTTAACCCTAGACTTAGTAAACGATGCACTCTGCAATAAGGAGTTCTACAGAATGGTTTTACCAGTATTTTTAAATAATGTTATAGGCAACAAGGAAAACTATAGCACTGTAATTCCTGTGATGTATGCAATACTATACTTCTTATATGAGCATCCTACTTACAGTACTTTTAACATAAACGATATCAAGAGCGTTTTAAGTATATTCGACCTAGAGGAAGATACAACTTTCAATGTTCAAGCCGTTCTAGAGGAACTTAAAACGGTTGGTGTAGTTTGTAGTTTCGATGACTCTCAATATTTCCTAGCACATGAGGCTTACAAGAACTACCTAGGCAACAAAGAGTTTGCTTTCGATATGTTGGATGAGTGTACTAAAATCTTTACAAAGGAAGGTGTTACTCAATGAGAAGTTCCGCTGAAATGTGGTGGACTGGCGTTATTGGGGCATCGGAATATATGAACTGCATATCGCAGTCACTAGAAAGTAAAAACTCTATACTGATGTTTGCACCTCAACGCATACCATGGCACGACTGTTTTATACAACACATGAAAGCTTTAAACCCTAACAGAAATACTATGAGCTTTAATGTGTTAGATTGTACCAATATAAAGAACGACAACTTAGGAATGTTTCTACTTGAAAAGTATGCCACTAAAGAACAGTACGAAAACTACAATAGTTCTTTTTCCATAGTTTCATATTTGAAAGATAACAACATCCTAAAGAATAGAACTATTTGGCTATACAACGTCCCAGAGCGTTTTGAAAACAAATGGATAAACTTTATATTTGAGTTTAAAAAGAAAAAGTCCGATATAGATGATGGTAGTATACTTTGCATGGAAATAAGTACTATAAATCAAATGTCGGTGAACAGCCCTTGCATAGATGTAATATCTTGGGAAAACCACATATTTAAGTACGACGTTTTAATGTTCGCTATGCACCGTGTTAGAAACCTTAACGAATCGGAATGTATAAAAACTTACGTTTCACAGATAGCCTCTAGCATAGCCTCACTGGATATAGAATTTTGCGACGCTTTGATAGATAACTACTACAGACTTATTAGGTATCCCGAAAGGACTGTGCAAAGCATTTGCAATGAAATATATACCAACGATAAGGCTAAAATATTCCAAATGACTAAAAGGCAGTTCAACTATATAATATGGTCATCTCAAGAGCAAGTGCTATTTCCTATCATAGAAAAGGAAAGACTTAACTTTATTAAAAAGTACTACCATATAGTGTCAGCTAACTTTCAAAAGGCTAAGGCTAAAGAGTTTCAAGCGATAGACCTAGACAGCCCTATGGATATGGAGTTGGGTACTTTGATAGAAATTTGCAATAAAAAGTTCGAGGGTACTAACGAAATTAGAAGTAACATAGCCGACTGGAATATGTTGAAAACTCTCCGCCATGCTAGAAACAAAATAGCACACCGCCAACCTATAGATTTTGAATTATTCTATAAAGTGGTTAATTGTAGTTTTATATAGTTTTACTTGACTTTTTTTAGTCATAGTAGTACAATAGTATTATAAGAATTATAGTAATCGCCCATTAGGACGTTTAGATAATTAACATTTGGAGGTATTTTAAAATGTCAAAAGAATTTATAGTAGAAACTTCTGCACGTCACGTACACGTTACTCAAGAGGATTTAGAAATCCTATTTGGTAAGGGTGCAACTTTAACTAAGAAGAAAGACCTATCCCAACCTGGACAGTTTGCTTGTGAGGAAAAGGTTACCATTATTGGTGCAAAGGGTCAAACTAAGGCTTCTATACTAGGACCAGTTAGAAAGGCTACTCAAGTAGAACTTTCCGCAACAGATGCTAGAAGTATCGGTGTAGTTGCTCCTGTTCGTGAGAGCGGTGATGTTGCTAACTCTGGTGCCTGTCAGTTGGTAGGCCCTGCTGGTAAGATAGACCTTAAAGAGGGTGTTATCGTAGCTAAAAGACACATCCACCTAACTAACGCAGACGCTGAAGAACTAGGCGTTACTAACGGTCAAATAGTTTGGGTTAAACTAGATACCGATGGTAGAAAAGCTATCCTAGGCGACGTAGTAGTTAGAGTTTCTGATACATATGCTAGAGCTATGCACATAGATACTGACGAAGCTAACGCTGTACTATCTAATGGTAAGCTAACTGGCACTATAGTTGAAATTGATAACTAGTATTATTTGTTAAACCTCAATTAATTATTATTATGGAAATCCGCCCTTATCTTACTTTAAGGACGGGTTTTCATAT
>CAYXNU010000095.1:1337-7015 GCA_964466485.1 uncultured Ruminococcus sp. | reverse complement strand
TAATAGCCTCTAGGTTGTAATCTATAGGGTACTTAACGTACTGTATCTTACCGCCGTTGAACAAATCCCAGAAACGTTTTTCTAGGTCTTGCTTTTGTATAGGGGTAATATCTTCTGTAACGTGGCAGTGGAATGAGTTGGAAACATACTCCTTGTCGGATACGTTTTCCACTATACCGAAAAGTTTTCTAAACTGTTTAATCTGTAAACCACATAGGTTTTCGGCAGGTGTGCCATAGATAGCGTATAGTCTGCCATCTTCTTTTTTGAACTGTGAAACCTTGTCGTTAATGTATTCCATAACCTTTACAGAGAACTCTCCATCTTCTACTAAAGATTTCTTGTTGTATAGCTGTTGCAACTCATTCAAAGCGGTAATGCCAAACGATGCTGTAGCAGACTTTAACACTGGTTTAATCTTATCGTGGATACCTAAGTTACCACCATAGAAACCGCCCTCACAGTAGGCTAATGGGTTTGTGGATGCCTTTAGTTCCCCTAGATAGTCATAGGTTCTTAAGTGTAGGTTTCTAATGAGTTCTAGGTAGTAGTCTAGTACCTCAAAGAAGTCTTTGTTTTCTCTTAAAGATTTAGCGTATATCATAGGTAGATGTAAGCTTACAGCACCTATATTAAATCTACCAGTAAATATTGGTTTGTCTTTGTCATCTGCTGGGGACATTCCGCCACGTTCAAACCATGGAGATAAGAACGCTCTACAACCCATAGGACTAATAACTTCGCCGTACTTCTTGTACACAGATGCCACATAGCCCTCGCCAGTAAGGCTTAACCAGTCGGGGTACATAGTCTTACTAGAACACTCTATACCCGCCTTAAAAACGTCCTCAAGGGGCTTACCAGTGCCGTGTAGGTTCTCATCGTACAAGAATACTATCTTAGGAAATAGGACAGGTTTTTTGCACTCTTTCTTACCTTGACCATGTTTTCTAACGTTAAGCATAGTAATACTAGCCATCTTACAAAAATTGCTTTGTCCTATGCCCATAGTCATAGTAATAAAAGGATAATCTCCCCTACTGGATGCTACAGTATTAAACTTATACTCCCAACCTTGAAAGCCTTGTTTAAAGTCTGTTTCAACGTCTTTTAGAGCCTCTCTCTCGGAAACTTCCTCGGATAGCCCCAAAGATAGATACCTCTTGTACTGCCTATCATAAGTCTTTTTAGCGTAAGGTTCTAGAATCTCATCAACCCTAGGAACGGTAAAACCACCATACTGCTGACTCGCCGCAGATAACACAATGTCGCCTATAACGTCAAAAGCAACGTCTAAAGTTTTAGGTTCGTTGTACCAAAGGTTTCCCATTTCAAAGCCACCAGATAGCACCTTTTCCACGTTGAATAGACAACAGTTCATAGTGTCACGTCTAGCAGACATATCGTGGATGTATATGTAGCCATCACGACAGGCTTGTATTTCCTCGGTAGTTAAGAAAAACTTCTTGTATAGTTCCTTGTTAAGTTGGTTGAATATCAAACTTCTTTTAGTAGATACCAACGCACTATCGGAGTTTGCATTTTCCTTATCTCCTATGTACATGATAGACTGACTTTTTGCATAGACCTCATCTAGCATTTTTACGAAGTCTTGCTTATAGTTTCTGTAGTCACGATAACTTTTAGCAACCTTTGGATTAATATTATCCAAAACGGTTTCCACGATGTTGTGCATATCGGAAACGGTAATATCTTCCTTGTTAAGTTCTTGAGCCTTCTTAGTTACAAAGTCGCATACATACTGTAGTTCATCGTCTGTAAACTTTATCAAAACACGCTTAGCAGACTTATTAATAGCACATATAACCTTTTCAACGTTGAAAGTTTCTTTAGAGCCATCTTTTTTAACAATTCTCATAAAACACCAATCCCCCAAAAAATTTATTTTGTAGAACTATCCCAATTTAGACCAAATTTTCGGGGTAGTTCTCATTAGTTGCTTGATAAAAATCATACCACGAAATTTATTAAAATTCAAGTCATAAAATATAAAATTTCTTTTAACGTATGAGATGGTACATAATTGTGTACCACCTTATAAAAGTTTTCAAAAACTGACTTGATATTTTAAAGAAATAGTGGTATAATATTTGTTTAAAAATTTTTCACACGGAATGATATTAAAAAAAAAGCATAACGATATTTAAAAAAAAAAGCGGAACGGCATTTAAAAGAAAAGCGGAACGGCAAATTGTCGTTCCGTGTATATTTTACATTAATCAGCGTATTCGGAAGTAACTCCTAAAAACTCCTCTAAACATAGACCGCTATTGTAAACATCTGTAGCGAGAAATTCGCCCAAATATCTCAAGTGCCATGGCTCATACTGGTAGCCCGTAATACTCTCTTTGCCCTTTGGGTACCTAATAATAAAACCATACTTATAGCAGTTTTCAGCAACCCACTTGCCCTCGGCGGTGTCAGCGAAACTGTCATTTATTGTGTTAAGGTCGAAACATAGTGCCGACTGGTGTTCAGAGTAACCAGGTCTAGCGGAATACTTATCGGCATTAGCGTAGCCATCGTATTGAGCGTAGTTTTCATATACTTGCTCTTGATAAGCATATGAACGGTATCCCGACGATATATAGAGGTTTAAGCCCTCTTTACTAGCGTCTTCAGCCATTTTGTTAAAAGCCTCTAATACTTCTGGGGCTAGACTGCCATTGTAGGGGTCGTAATCTTCAGGTAGACCGTAAGTCTTATTTACTATCAAGACGTCTTCAATGTAGGTAGGTTTAACCGTCTTAGGGGTTACAGTTACGCTAACTTCAGCGTACACAAGCACATTAGACTTTGACTTTACCGTTACTTTGCAAGTACCCTCCGAGATACCCTTAATGTTACCATAGCTATCCACGGTAGCCACTTGCGTGTTGCTACTTTCCCAAATTTCGGACTTATCAGTTGCGTTGTCGGGCAACATAGAAACCATAGGCATATCACTCTCACCCACTGAAATAGTTACATCGTACTTATCTAAACTTATGGACTTAACTGCTATGTCGCTACTGGAAACACTGCCCCCCGCTGGAACGTCAAAGCCCTCGGCTATGCTAAGGCTAGTTGTAACACTAGCAGACGTTTGAGAAGTATTAGCAGTGGTAGTAGTAGAATTAGAAGTATCAGCGATAGTAGTAGTTTGTGTTTCAAAGGTGCTACTAGTTTGCGATTCGCTAACGCTTTCCTCTAGGGATGTTTCCTCAAGGCTGTCAATGGTACTGTCAACTGTACCCAACGTAGAATCATCTTCTGCGGACTGAGTTTCAAACTCTGTATCTTCTAGATACATATCCTCGGTATTGACGTTACTGTCTAAGCTATCAGTAATGGTTTCTTGGTCTATTTGTGAACATCCCGAAAAGGCACTTAAAGACAAAACCATCGCCAACATGATAATGTTTAACTCTCGTTTTTTCATTTGCAAAATTGCCATCCTCTCCATATTTAAGGAATATATATTTCTATTATCTCCATAGTAATATTATATACGCTTAGTAAAATATTGTCAACAGAAATTTTAAACAAAGTTTCAGCCACGGAACGGCGAATCTCCATTACCTACGAAATTACAATATTTTCAATCTCTAGTGGGTTGGATATTATGTAGTCTGCACCCGCTTGAGATAGCTCTAAATAGTCACGGAAACCCCATAGACACCCTATAGATTTCAACCCCGAATTTTTAGCAGTTTGGATATCCACATTGCTGTCGCCAACTATTATAGCGTCTTCTGCGGATACTTCTAACTCTTTTAGTGTAGCGAATACTATATCGGGAGAGGGCTTTTTATCTCTAGTTTCCACTTGCCCTTTAATGCTATCAAACTTGATAGTAGGTAGCAACTCCGTGACTATCTGTGTAGTAAACTTTTCAGCCTTGTTACTAGCCACAGCCACTTTTATGTTGTGTTGTTGTAGGTGTTCCAAAACTTCTAAAACGTTAGGATATACCTTAGTATGTACCGCATAGTGTGTGCTGTAGTACTCATTAAATAGCGTGAATAGTTCGTCAACCCTGTGTTGGTTGTTGACGTCTAAAGAACGTTCACAGAGTTTTCTAATGCCGTTTCCTACAAAGTATTTAAACTTGTCCATATCGTGGGTAGGCAAACCCATCTTTTCCAGTGAGGTATTTACAGCCACTCCCAAATCCTGAACAGAATTAACCAAAGTTCCATCCAAATCGAATATTACTAACTTATATTTACACATAAAAACTTTTTCCTCCTATAAGCATAAGCTTATTCCTTGTTGTACCATGCTTTACCCTCGAAAGCGTTCCACTGTACGGATACACTTTCAAAGCCTAGTATCAACTGTATAACGTCTTTTTCACATAGGATAGTAAATACATAGTCGCCATTGTCTAGCCTGTCGCAACTGAAAAATGCGGGGCAGAGGTCTATCATATTGCTGATTTCGCCGTCTATTTCGTCAACGTCGATGTACTTATCCAAAACTATATCCATAATTTCGTTTTTGTCGTTGTACTGTTTGTAGCCCTTGTAACACATCTCTTTAAAGTCTATACCAGTAAAGCGGATTAATCCCTCGTTTACTTGCATATGGAAATCGTTAGGGTTAGCGTGGCAAGTATCTTTAACACCAAAGCCACTAACTATGAATATACATTCGTTGTCGCCGTGGTACCCGAACTGGTCTAAATTAGTATCGTGAATGTATATATCTTCTAAAGAATTAGTCTTGTATTTCATAACTTTTTAACTCCTTGTTATATTATCTTTTTAATCCAAATGTGATATAAATATTATACCCCAAAAGTTTCATAGTTTCAAGTAAATTTTTCACTAGTGAATAATTCCCCTATAGTTTGGTAATACTCATAGTAGAGGTGAAATCTTATGGAAAATAATTCAAAAGGACAATCTAAGGGAAACAAAATGTTTTTTGTAGCTGTGGTAGTAAGCCTATCCATGATAATACTCGCTTGTATTATCGCATATCCGCAAGTAATATCCCCAGAAACAGAAAACCAATTAGCAGAAGTATCCGACACTACCACCACTGACGAAACTACTCAAGAGTACAACCCAGTAGGTAACATAGTCACCAACGTGCCAAAAACTACTACAGCTACCACCACCACGGAAACAACTACCCCACCCGAAAACGTCCTTACTACACAAGCTACCACAGAAACCCCTATTATTAACGATTCCCCTATTATGCCACTTGCACAGTGCGACGTTATAAACGACTTTAGCAACGGCGAACTTGTAAAATCCGCTACTAGTGGTATTTGGCAAACCCACAACGGTGTAGACCTCTCCGCTAGTGTAGATACAGCCGTTCAAGCTGTAGCTGACGGCACTGTAACTAAAGTCTATGAGGACGCTCTACTAGGCATTTGCGTAACTATAGACCACACAGACTTTACTGCCAACTACTGCAACTTAGGTGTGGGGGTTATAGTCATAGAGGGCGACACTGTGGAAAAAGGTAGCATTATTGCTACTGTGGGAGATACTTCCACCAGTGAAAGTGCCTTAGATAGTCACCTACACTTTGAAACTATCAAGGACGGCAACTACATCAACCCTTTGGATATTATAGGATATTAAAGCTATACTGTCACTTTTCGGCGAAATGTATTTTTTAAAAAATTCGGAACGGCAAATATAAAAAAATCGGAA
>CAYXNU010000095.1:0-1237 GCA_964466485.1 uncultured Ruminococcus sp. | reverse complement strand
AGCCTTTGATATTTTAGCTTTGTAGCCAAACCTCCCCTAATGTGCCTCTCGCTCTTGTTCTTGTCTAGAACTTTTTTTACTTCTGCATATAGGCTCGGCTGGAGCGTCTTTAAGTTTTGCGTAACGTCTTTATGTACCGTGGACTTCGATATGCCAAACTCCTTAGCACAAGCCCTAACAGTAACACCCTTTTCAACTATATATCTACCTAAAATAATAGCTCTTTCTTGTAGTTCGTTAGAATTATTCAAACAAAATCACTCCAATAGTTAGTATATTATAGTAACAGTGTATGTGCTGTAGTTTGAAAACATTCCTTATATTAACATAAATATTATTTTTTATCAGCGAATATATCGAAATTTCAGCCAAAACATATTGAAAAATTCTCACTTAAATGTTATAATGATGTAGTCAATACTTTTTTTCGAGAGGATTTTTTATATGTTAAATAAATATATCTTAACTTCTATAGGTATATTTCTATTATGCTTTATGGTTAGTTGCTCCAATGATAGTACACAAGATACCGCCGTTTTAGGCACAAGTACACCATCGGATTATATAGATACAGAAAATACACAACCCTATGATATCACTACTACTACAGTAACTACTACCCCCTATGATACCACTACTCAAACTTCTTTAGAACCTTCTGAGTACAAGAGCATCATGGAGAATACCATAACATCTTATGAAACTATGCTAACTCAGTTAAACTCTTTAGTGCAAAACTTTTCTCAAGACGATACTTGGGATACTGAAATACAGTCCTGTTTGGATACTTCTCAACAGTACCTAGACTATATGCTATCTCTACAAAGTTCGGGGGCAGTGCCTAAAAAGTACTCCAAAAGCCATGAACGTATAGTATACTGCATGAACCACTACACAGAGTCTATAAAGCTTATACAGTCGGCTTTGCAGTGCTACCTTGTGGATGACTCTACTACTGGCGACGACTACATGAATCAAGCACTAAACCGTTCGCAACTGGCTAACAAAGTTTGGTCGGAAATTCGTGGGTACGGCATAGTGGAATATACTGGCGAAACTCTACAAACTCAAGTAGTCTACTCCGAACCTGAACAGCAAATAGTTAGCTATGAACAGGAAACTATAGTACTACAAACCCCCGCCGAAACTACTACTCAAGAAACCTATCAGCAGTACAACGACGGCTACGACTTCAACGGCGACAATGTATTTATATATACCAACTAATGATATATAT
>CAYXNU010000094.1:0-7025 GCA_964466485.1 uncultured Ruminococcus sp. | reverse complement strand
AAATTTTTCAAAGGGTTATTTTGAAAATTTAATAACAAAAAATTACATTGGCTTTGAATACCAAGTCCAAAATAACAAGTATGCTTTAAGTAATACAAAGGTCTTTCCCCCTAGGATAAATACTAAAAAGCCACCTATTAGTACAATCTCACAGAGTGGTACACATACCAAATTGCTTATCGGTGCTAAAATGCTTACCTCATCGAAAAAACAAACACACACTGGAATAGTACAAGCTGTAGTTATTATTACGCTTAACATTCCCTTTAGGCACTTTGGAATTTGCAACTTTTTAGTTAAAAATGGCGACAGAACCCCTATACCATATACACCTATCATAGATAACAAGAACGATACATTGCCTATTAAGTAAGGTTCTATAGATAGCATCAATATTGAAACTATGCTTAATGTGTTAAGTGTATCTGGTTTTCTAAATATTAGCGTTCCAAAGTTGGATATGCTAAGCATTATAAAAGTTCTTACTGCCGATATTGGAAAACCTACTATAGCTATAAATATCAACATAAAAATTTCATGTGTTAGAAACTTTACAATCCTAGGCACAGGAAAACTTTTATCCTCTAAGAAATCAAAGAGCAGTTCAAAGAGAGAGTTTAGTATAGCTAAGTGAAATCCCGAAACAGCAATCAAACTACCCAAACCACTGCGTATTAGCGAATCTTTGCTATCTTTAGATAGGTCAGACTTGTCACCAAAAAGTATAGATACTAGCAACGCTGAACCTTTACGGGACATATTCAACTTAAAGGTAGAGGTTACTCTATCACGGTAGCTTTGAAGATTTCTAAAAGCGTTGTATAGAAAGTTATCATCCACATGAGTAACTTCCAAACTAGAGTAATCATCCACTTGCAAATATACTCCCTTAGCGTTGTAATACTGTTTGCTATCGAAAAGATAGTCGCTATCTATGGGGGCTACCGTTGCAGTAACAGATATATCATCACCGTAAGAGCAATCCAAAGTGTTCGTATACAGTGATAGTTTAACGTGCTGTTGATTTATGTAACCATTCAAGATGTAAGAAGATGTGTCAGTATAATCCGTTATTTGAACTATCTTTCCAGTGAAGTTTACGGTTTGGTTTTCGTAAGGCTTTAAGCAATCCACATGAGTAACCATGTAGTTTGAAAATATAATCATTCCAACTAAGAAAGAAGTTTCGCACAATATAGATTGCTTAACTCCCATTTTAAACACGAATATCAGTGAGCCAAAAACCCCTAAAGACACCAGAACAGATAAGTATACATACTGTGTGCTATATAAAAAGTATGACGTTAAAAAGCCTATAAAGTATGGTATCCCAATGTATATAGCTTTTCTAACCATCGTTTAGAATGTTATTTTACAGACCAACCCATCTTAGTACCTGCTAAGAAGTGAAAGTGTAAATGCTTTACAGTCTGTCC
This sequence comes from uncultured Ruminococcus sp., assembly GCA_964466485.1. GTDB lineage: Bacteria > Bacillota > Clostridia > Oscillospirales > Ruminococcaceae > UBA5884. Next base: position 5,589 of record CAYXNU010000094.1, on the reverse strand, counting down.
AGCATCGTCGCCACAGTTTGTGATTATTCTATAGCTTTCAATGTTGTTTTCTTTAGCAAGTTTAGATGCTACTTCAAATATATATCCCACTAGGTTAGAATTTTCTGCATTGATATCATTAACGCTAGTTAGGTGTGTTTTAGGAATTATTAGCCAGTGTACTGGTGCTATAGGGTTAATATCTTTAAACACAAAAACTTTATCATCTTCATAGACTTTATCGCTAGGGATTTCGCCATTTATAATCTTACAGAATAGACAATCCATTTTTAGAACCTCCTAAAATTTTAGTTGCGGAACGGCAAAAAGCCGTCCCATATGCAACCGTATATATATTAATATTTCATTACTTAATCATAGATTTAACTATGCTTTCAAGTTCAGCGATAGCACTATCAACCTTAGAGAAGTCGCCAACACCAGCCATAGCACTGTCAGGACGACCGCCACCTTTACCGCCAGTAAGTTGTGCAATAGCCTTAACTACGTCACCAGCCTTTACACCCTTATCGATAGCGTCTTTACCGCAAACAGCACAGATAGAACCCTTGCCATCTACTTCACCGATAAACACACCTACAACGTTGGAATATTTATCCTTAGCCTTGTCACCCATTTGACGTAAAACGTCAGGTTTAGTATTTGCAAATACTCCGCTAACTACGTTTACACCGTCAACATCCTTAACGTTGTCAAAAATGTTGTTGGACTTCATATCAGCAATCTGTTGGTTTAACTTAGCGATAGTCTTTTCTAGTTCTTTGCTTTCTGCCACTACTTGATTACACTTGTTAGCAAGTTCATTAACGTTAGCAATCTTCAAAGCGTGTGCGGACTGTTGTACTAAAGTATCCACATTTGAGATGTAGTCTAGTACACCCTTACCAGTAACAGCCTCTATACGTCTAACTCCCGATGCTACAGAACTTTCAGAAACTATCTTGAATAGACCTATCTTAGAAGTGTTATCTATATGAGTACCGCCACAGAACTCAGTGGAGAAGTCGCCAACTTTAACTACTCTTACTATGTTGCCGTACTTTTCACCGAATAGAGCCATAGCACCTAACTTTTTAGCTTCTTCAATAGGCATTTCAGTCATAGTAACTTCTAAAGCAGATAGTATCTTTTCGTTTACTAAATCTTCAACCTTTTTAATTTCTTCAGCTGTCATAGCAGAGAAGTGTGAGAAGTCGAAACGGCAATAGGTATCGTTTACTAGTTGTCCAGCTTGATGAACGTGTTCGCCTAGTACAGCCCTTAGACTAGCTTGTAATATGTGTGCTGTAGTATGGTTTCTCATGATGGACTTTCTACGTTCTAGGTCTATTTCAGCGGATACTACGTCGCCTACACTGATTGAATCATTATTTACTGTACCAAAGTGTAAGTAGTGACCGTCTTCGTCCTTGGTAGTATCAGTGACTTCTAAACCAGTGATAAAACCTGTATCACCAACTTGACCACCGCTCTCAGCATAGAATGGTGTCTTATCTAGGATGACGGTAACATCTTCACCAGCTGTAGCAGTTTGAACACTTTCAGTGCCGTTGTAGATAGCTAAAATCTTGCTATCATTAGTAGAAGTTTCAGTGTAGCCTACAAACTCAGTCTTAGGAACGTTTACCTTAATTTCGTTACTAGCCCATGAAGATTTTGCTTTAGCGTTGTGGTCAGCTCTAGCACGTTCTTTCTGTTCTTTTACGCATTCTTGATACTTTTCAGTATCTACAGATATGCCTTTTTCTTGTACGATTTCAACGGTTAAATCTATAGGGAAACCGTAGGTATCGGAAAGTTTGAAAGCGTCCTCACCGGATAGTACCTTATCGCTACCGATATTTTCTATCATATCTGCAAGGAGTTCCATACCCTTGTCAACGGTCTTAGCGAACTGTTCTTCTTCTACCTTTATAATCTTCTTGATGTACTCTCTCTTTTCGTCTAGTTCAGGATAAGCACACTTGTTCTCATCTATAACGGTATCGCATACTTTGTATAGGAATGGCTCGTTAATGCCTATCAATCTACCATGACGACAAGCACGACGTAGTAAACGTCTTAGGACGTAACCCCTACCAACATTAGATGGTAGTATGCCATCGCCTACCATGAAAGTAGTACTTCTAACGTGGTCTGTGATAACTCTTAAAGATACGTCTGTTTTATCGTCTTCTTTGTAGTTAACGTTAGCTATTTGAGAAATATGTTTCATAATATTTTGAACAGTATCAACTTCAAAGAGGTTATCTACACCTTGCATAACACAAGCCAAACGTTCAAGACCCATACCAGTATCGATGTTCTTATTTTTCATTTCTGTGTAGTGTCCGTTGCCGTCGCTATCGAACTGGCTAAATACTAAGTTCCAAACTTCTACGAAACGGTCGCACTCACAGCCAACGTGACAGTCAGGTTTTCCACAACCTTTTTCGTCGCCTCTGTCAAAGTATATTTCGGAACATGGACCGCAAGGACCAGAGCCGTGTTCCCAAAAGTTATCTTCTTTGCCTAGACGAACCATATGGTCTTCTGGGATACCTATTTTTTTAGTCCAAATGTCGTAAGCCTCATCGTCATCTTGATATACAGATATGTATAGTTTATCCTTAGGCATTTCTAGAACTTCAGTGAAAAATTCCCATGCCCAAGCGGTAGCTTCGTTCTTGAAATAATCTCCAAAGGAGAAGTTACCTAACATTTCAAAGTAAGTGCCATGACGTGCAGTGTGTCCTACGTTTTCGATATCGGGGGTACGAATACACTTTTGACAAGTAGTAACTCTTTTATTTGGTGGAACTGCTTGACCTAAGAAAAACTTTTTAAGGGGTGCCATACCCGAATTTATAAGTAGTAGGCTGTTATCTCCTTGAGGTACTAGGGAAGCACTAGCCATTCTAGTATGGTTTTTACTTTCAAAGAAAGATAGATATTTCTCTCTAAGAGTATTTAATCCAAGCCATTGCATAATAAAAAAACTCCTTTTATTAACTTAATCTTAACGCATATGTGCGTTAGTTTTCTATAATAGACTTTCTATTTAAATCAAAGACATTTACATTCTTTAAAGTAAACTGTTCTTGAAGGTTTATCATAGCATCTTTAAAATCATCCTCGGACTTTATGATAAAGTCTTTTTCACTATCGGATATTGGCATAGCATATAGCCACGTCAAGATGTTTTCGTCATCTAAGTCTATAGTGCCGAGAGCCTTATCCCAAAATAGTGGGGGAGTAGTGAATAGTATATGTTTCATTTCAGAGTTTGGGAGCAAATCGTCTAAAACGTGACTATATATAACACCATAAGCACAAGTAAGACCTTTATCAATGATATTCTTATAGAGCCTTGCCATAACCTTTCCTAAAGTATCTCCTAGTTGTGTAGTAGATAGCCCTAATAGTTCAACTCTAATATTTTTACCATTTGAGGTAAACTTACCCTCTTGATTAACTAATCCAAGAGTAGCACAAGTCAACAATTGTGGTGCAGGGGTATCCTTGCAAAAGAGAATGTCTATGCTAGAATCTTCAGTTGTAAAGTAACTAAAAGCCTTTTGGTCACCGCCAATAGTAGAGATTCTATCATACATAAGTTTTTCAAAATTGTTTAACAAGTTAAAAAAACCTCCTTAAAAAGTGTGTAATGGAATAATATAACCCCGTTCAGTACGGAACGAGGCTTTAAGAATATGCATTGCTAAGTCCCTGCGTATTCATCAATATTATATATCAAAAATGCTAAAATGTCAATAGAGTAACAGCATTTTTCATGGAAATCAATCGTTAGATATTTTGTAAATAACGATGAGGAACACTCAAAGAGCGTTCCTCGAAAATCGTACTATTTATACCATTATGGTAATAGTCTATTAATATCTCTAGGGAACATACTAGCCTCACGAACGTTAGGAAGTCTTAAAATCTTCATAAGTAGTCTTTCAAGACCGATACCCAAACCGCCATGTGGTGGTAGTCCATACTTGTGAGCCTCAAGGTAGTACTTAAAGTCGTCAGGGTTTAAGCCTTGAGCTTTCATCTTTTCTACTTGTTCGTTGTAGTCATGGATTCTCTGTCCACCGGAAGTAATTTCTAGACCCCTAAAGAGTAAGTCAAACTTGTAAGCAAGACGGCTATCCTCTCTTGAGTTCATAGCATAGAATGGTGGCTTAGAAGATGGGAAGTGTGTTACGAATACGAAGTCACTGTCGTAAGTTTCCTTAGCCCAGTTGCATATAGCAACTTCTTCATCGGGTTCAAGGTCAAGCTTGTTACCAGACGCCTTATCTCCTAAAATCTGTTTAACTTCTAGTAGTGTTACAGCTGGGATATTTCCTACTGTTGGGATATCTGCCTCTAAGATTTCTATTTCATTTTGGTAGTGTTCTCTTAGGTAGTCCATAACGTAACGTAGCATAGCAGTTTCCATAGCCATAACGTCGTACATACTGTCGATGTAACCCATTTCAAAGTCTAAACCGATGTATTCGTTTATGTGTCTAGAGGTTGCGTGTTTTTCGGCTCTATATACTGGAGCAATCTCGAATACTCTATCGAAGAACGCTACAGCGGTCTGTTTGTAGAACTGTGGAGATTGGTTCAAGAATGCGTGTTTATCGAAGTAGTCTAGGTGGAATATATTAGCACCACCCTCAGCACCTTGAGCAACTATCTTAGGTGTGTGAATTTCTGTAAAGCCGTTATCTATCATGAACTCACGGAAACCGCCAACTATACCCTCTTGTAGTTTAAATATTGCTCTCTGTTGAGCGTTTCTTAAAGCTACAGAACGGTTATCTAAGTTGATATCTAAAGCACAGCCTAGTTTCTTATCGGATACACGCAAAGGGTAATCGTAAGCAGGTTTTGAAATCATGCTAATGGATGTTAGCTTAATCTCTATGCCGTTGTAGCCCTTGTCGCTCTCGATAACTACACCCTTAACGTCTACGAAACAGCCCTCTTTAATGCCATCGATACTGTCTTTGCAGTCTTGTGGGTTGTATACAGATTGTACCAAATATCTTGAAGTTCTTAGCACTACAAATGAGAACTCACTCATCTGTCTAACTTTGTGAACACAAGCTTTAAATTCTATCTCTTTACCTATGCTGTTCTTAGCGTTTTCAAGGCTAAACACATGGGTTAGAGTTTTGCCATCTACTTGTAAAACGTTAGCCTTATCAGTGAATGGAACGTACTTGTTAGGGTTGCTATAGGTAGTATACTTATCTTCTACTACGTTAGCTTGAGTATCCTCTACGGAATCAATTTTTTTTTCCTCGGTACTTGCGGAACTTTCAGCCTCGGATAACTTTCTATCTAGAATTTCCTTGATAGCCTTAGTAGTGCATACACCCTTTAGAGCCTTAGTACATTGACCCATTAAGAAACCGAAAACTTTCTTTTCGCCATTAACGTACTGTTCAACGGTGTTTGGGTTGTCAGCTAGTACCTTAGTGATAACTTCTTCAGCCTTAGCAGTATCGTTGACGATTAGCATACCGTGTTCCTTAGCTAAATCTTCAGGGTTTTTGCCAGTATCCAACATAAAGCGGAGTAGCTGTTTAGCATCGTTCTTAGATACCT
>CAYXNU010000093.1:0-7055 GCA_964466485.1 uncultured Ruminococcus sp. | reverse complement strand
AGGTGTAGTAGCTCCCGGTACTATGCTAGACGGCTTAGTTACTATGATACTCCCTGCAGACTATCAAGAGGCTACTTTAGTGTTCTATCCAAACGTTAATACTTCTACTGGTGAGATTACCTTTACTGTATCTCATGAGGATTTTGAAACACTTCCAACTAATTCTTAATATAAAGGAGATTTTTTATGGTTCAAATTGAAATGGAAAACGGTAAGGTTATTAAGATAGAACTTTACCCACAAGTAGCCCCCGAAACTGTAGCTAACTTTGAAAAGTTAGTTAGTTCAGGCTTTTACGATGGTCTTACTTTTCACAGAGTTATTAAGGGCTTTATGATACAAGGCGGTTGCCCTATAGGTAATGGCACTGGCGGTTCTGGTGAAAACATTAAGGGCGAGTTCGCTAGTAATGGTTTCGAGAATACCCTAAAACATACTAGAGGTGTGGTATCTATGGCGAGAGCCAACGACCCTAACTCCGCTAGTTCACAGTTCTTTATTATGCATCAAGATGCCCCTTACCTAGACGGTCAATATGCTGGTTTCGGCAAGGTAGTTGAAGGTCTTGAAGTTGTGGACGAAATAGCTAACGTTAGAACTAACCCTTTTAACGACAAGCCTGTTGAGCCTCAAATTATGAAATCTGTTACTATTATAGATTAGTATCCTTGACTATTTAAAGCCTGTTCCGAAATGGAACAGGTATTTTTTAAATAACGTTAAACGTTTAAATCTTAAAGAAAGGAATTTTTGGAATATGCAAAACTATATTCATATGTTACAGACAGCTTTTGTATTCTATGGACGTGAAAGACGACAAGTGTTTTGGTCTGCTACTTTAACCAACTTTGGAATAACTTTAATATGCATACTATTTTGTGGGTCTATTAAAACCATCTCATGGATAGCCTACATATATGTGTTGGTTACTATAGTACCACAAATAGCCATTACAGTAAGAAGACTCCACGATGTAAACTCTAGTGGTAAAAAACTATTTCTGCTATTGATACCAGTAGTTGGGTTTGTATTTATCACAATTGAACTCACTTTCGACAGCATTCCCGAAAGCAATATGTACGGCGAAAGTTTAAAGTACCCAAAAGACAACAAGGTTATACTATCCCCCGACGCTGTAGATAAGTCTAAGTTGCATAAGAAAGATTCTCAAGATACTACCCTAGAGGATACCCCCACAGAAGATACCGACAATGCGATAAAATAAAAAACGTGAATTTGACAACACACTCATAGAAAGGATGATACTTTTTGAATACTACCATTCTAATCTCTGGATTAATAATACTACTGTGTATACTATGCAGTAAGTTTTCTACTAAGATAGGTATTCCTAGTCTATTCTTGTTTATAGCTTTAGGACTAACTTTCGGCTCTGACGGTATACTAAAGATAGATTTCGACAACTACAACTTTGCAGAAAGTATCTGTTCTATTGCTTTGATATTTATAATGTTCTATGGTGGCTTTGGTACTCGTTGGAAAACCGCTAAGCCTGTAGCAGTAAAGTCTATACTGCTATCCACTTTGGGAGTAGTAGCTACAGCCTTTTGTGTAGGAATATTCTGCTACTATGTGATTAAACTTCCACTGCTAGAAAGTTTGCTAATAGGTTCTATTCTTAGCTGTACAGATGCAACTTCTGTGTTCTCGATACTTAGGTCTAAAAACCTATCACTAAAGTATAGAACGGACTCCCTACTAGAAGTGGAAAGCGGTAGTAACGACCCTTGTGCCTACATGATGACTAGCATTATAGTATCCATCATAAATGGAGAAAACTCCTCTGTGGGAAGTATAGTACTTATGGTGTTGTCGCAGTTTGTGTTTGCGATAGTCTTTGGGGTGTCTATAGCGTTGGTATCCCTTTGGATATTGAAAAAGTTTCCTAGTATTTCAAATGAATTTACTACACTGTTTATGTTTGGCATAGTATTGATATCTTATGCTTTGCCTGTGGTATTTGGTGGTAATGGATACCTTAGCACATATATTACGGGTATCATCATGGGAAACCACTACATTAAACAGAAAAAGAACTTAGTAAACTTTTTCGACAGCTTAACTTCCATCATGCAGATGTATATATTCTTCTTGTTGGGGTTGTTGGCGTTCCCCTCTAAGATGTTACCTATTATACCTATATCCATAGTGATAGCACTATTCTTAACGTTTATAGCTAGACCTCTAGTGGTAACGCTATTCCTAAAACCCTTTGGGTGTTCCTTTAAACAGATAGGTGTAATATCATGGGCGGGTTTAAGAGGTGCATCCTCGATAGTGTTTTCCATAACCGCTACAGTAAACGCTACAGCCCTACAAAACGATATATTCCATATAATATTTTTTATAGTATTGATATCTATATCTTTGCAAGGTACACTATTGCCAATGGTTTGCAAAAAGTTGGATATGATAGACGATACCTCCGATATTAGAAAAACTTTCACGGACTATCAAGAAGAAAACGATATACAGTTCATACAGATTAAAGTTCACGAAAACCAAAAGTGGTGCAACCGTATGCTTAAAGATTTAGAAATCCCTCCACAAACTTTAATAGTTACCATAGAACGCAATGGAAAAGTTATCATACCTAACGGCACTACTACCATTGAAAACAACGATATTGTAATACTCACAGCTCCATCTTTTAAGGATACTAAAAATATGGAAATGTCCGAAATAGATATCTCCCATGAACATGACTGGATTAACACTTACATTAAAGATTTATCTTTGCCTAGCAATACACTTATAGTTATGATTAAACGTCACGGAAATACTATAGTACCTAACGGCAACACCATAGTTCAACTAGGTGACACCTTAGTATTAGAAACCATAGAAAATTTAACCGTGTAATCTTGTAGGGAACGGCGATTCGCCGTTTCGTATGTTTGATGTTAATTTGTGGAAATATTTGTTCTCTAAAGAACATTTTTTTTAGAAAGGATTTTTTGTTATGAGTAATCTATATGATATTATTAGCACGTTCACTGGAAAGACTACACAAGAAGTCAAGGGCAGTGCTAAAGAACTACAGTTAGATATACTAGCAAGGTTAATATCTACCCTTACAGTATCTAACGGTAAGGTTTTAAGAAACGTCTATGTGCCATACGCTAAGGGTACTAAAACTACCGAAATAGATATGATTCTCCTTGCTAACGGAAATGCATACATATTTGAAGTGAAAAACTACAACTGCACCATAGTAGGCAATCAAAACGACAAGGACTGGACTACCATATACACCCCCGAAAAAACTTTCACTATGTACAACCCTATTATGCAAAATAAAGGTCATATATCCACATTGGCTAGTTATTTAAAAGTCCCAGAGAGTAAGTTTAAGTCTGTGGTGGTGTTCAGCGAAAAGGCTGATATTTCAAAGGTTAAGTACACCAAAACAGACAGCCTATGCGTCCTAACTATGGACAACGTAGTGCCTTACCTACTAAAGCAAAAACTCTCTAGTGATGACTTCTCTAATGACGAACTTAAAACCCTTTACGAAAAGATTAAGCCTTTAACTAACGTATCTAAGGATACTAAAGAGCAACACATCAATGATGTTAAATCTAAGAAATAATATACCGAAATACACAAATACATAAAACCCCCTATTTAAACATATCTATTATAGATAGGTTTTTACAATAAGGGGGTATTTTTTTCTATGATAGGACTATCACAAACAGAAGCCGAAAAACGCTTACAAGAACTAGGCAAAAATACATTACAAGGGAAGAAAAAGACTAGCACTCTAAAGATTTTTTGCAACCAGTTTAAAGATATAATGGTTATGATACTGTTGGTTTCTACTGGTATTTTAGTTGCTATGGGTGAAATCTATGACGCTATTACTATAATAATCATAGTGCTAATGAACGCAATACTGGGATTTATTCAAGAGTTTAGAACCGAAAAAACCCTTGAAACTTTAAAGAAAATATCTTCACCTACTGCAAAGGTTTACCGTGACGGAAAGTTGCAAACTATACTCTCAGAAAACTTAGTAGTGGGCGATATTATAGAACTAGACAGCGGAGATAGAATCCCTGCAGATTGCAACGTCTTAGAGTGCAGTAGCCTATCCTGTGATGAGTCTATCCTTACTGGTGAGAGTCTACCTGTAACTAAAAGGGTTGGAAACTCTACTAATACAGATAACTCTCTAAACAACGATACTGTAGTATATTCGGGGACTTCAGTATGTAAAGGTCATGGCAGATGTATAGTAATGTCTACTGGCAAGGGTACTCAAATAGGAAAAATATCTCAAATGATAGCAGAGATTCCCGAAGAAGAAACTCCTCTACAACGCAAACTTGACGAACTAGGCAAAACCGTCGCTATGATATGTATCATAGTATGTATACTAGTATTTGTGTCGGGGGTACTTAGGGGAGAGCCTATATTTAATATGTTAATGACTGGCATTACTATAGCTATTTCAGCCATCCCAGAGGGCTTACCTGCAACGGTTACTATATCCTTAGCGTTGGCAGTAAACAGAATGCTCAAGGCTAAAGCCTTAGTAAATAGGCTACACGCTGTCGAAACTTTAGGGTGTACTTCCGTAATATGCACCGACAAGACTGGAACTATCACTCAAAACAGAATGACCGTTAAAGAGATAGTCTGCAACGGCACTACATACTCCCTAGAAAATCCCGTAAACTTGAACTCTTGCAAACCCCTAAAAGAGTTACTACTATGTGCAGTACTATGCAACAACGCTACATCACAAGGGGGCGACCCCACAGAAACCGCCCTACTGGATATGGCTAAACATTACGGTATATCACAAGAAATACTAAACGCACAGTACCACAGAACTAACGAAATACCTTTCGACAGCCAAACTAAGTACATGAGCGTATCCGTTAGGGATAGCCATTCTAACAACCTTAGAGTGTACTCTAAAGGCTCAACTGAAAGTATCCTAAAGATGTGTACCCACATACTTATAAACGCTATAGAACACCCCCTAGACACCACAGAAAAGTCACGCATTGAAAACGCTGTAGAGGGGCTATCTAGCAAGGCTATGAGGGTTTTAGCATTCTGTGTGGAACTCAACGGCAGAACTGTATTTTTAGGTATTTGCGGTATGACAGACCCCCCTCGCCCTGAGGCTAAACAAGCCGTTGCTGAATGCAAATCCGCCCACATAAACACCGTAATGATTACTGGCGACCACAAGGCTACAGCGTGTGCTATCGCTAAACAAGTGGGCATTCTAAGAGGGAAAAAGGCTATCACTGGGGCAGAACTAGATACTCTATCCGATAGCGAACTACTTAACACTATAGATAACTATTCTGTATTTGCAAGAGTAAACCCCTCGCACAAGCTAAGGCTAGTTAGAATATACAAGCAAAAAGGCAATATAGTCACCATGACTGGTGACGGTGTAAATGACGCTCCTGCTATAAAAGAGGCTGATATCGGGGTATCTATGGGGGTTTCTGGTACTGATGTGGCTAAAAATTCCGCTGACGTTATACTACTAGATGACAACTTCGCTACACTAGTTAAAGCCGTACAACAAGGCAGATGTATCTACGCTAACATTAGAAAGTTTGTTAGATATCTGCTATCTTGCAATATAGGTGAGGTTTTAACTATGTTTGTAGGTATCCTATTAGGATTGCCTATAGTACTACTACCCTCTCAACTGCTACTAGTAAACTTAATTACTGACGGACTTCCTGCAGTGGCTTTAAGTGTAGAACCCCCCGAAAAGTCTAGCATGAGAAAACCTCCTCGCAAAAAAGACGAGGGATTCTTTTCACATGGCTTAATGGAAAGAATCCTAACTAGAGGGGTATTAATAGGCTTTGTAACTTTAGGGAGTTTTATAGTTATATCGCATATGGGCGGTAGCGTCGAAATGTGCAGAACCTGTGCTTTAATAACTTTAGTTATGTCGCAGTTGGTACACGTTTTTGAATGCAAATCCGAGGAGAAAAACCTCTTTACTATAAACCCCCTTGATAATCCACAACTATTAGTATCTGTGTTGACATCCGTAATAGTAATAGCGTTATGCGTGTACTATCCTCCACTTATGAGAGTTTTCTCTACAGTAGCACCTAGTACCCAACAGTTAGCGATATCGCTAGGGTTTGCAATACTTCCTGCAGTGCTAAGCCTATTTAGAAAAAAATCTTAAAATGTGATACGGAACGGCAAATCGTCGTTCCGTAAATATTAGTTTTTCTTATTGATTTCACTTAGTATGCCGTCAACTATGCCTTTGCTGACTTCCATGCTAATACCTATGCCTATTCCTATGCCCCTACCGATAGTCTTGCCAAAACTTTGGCTAAGTGTTTGCAACCTAGGATAACTACCTATATAACTTAAGGGGTCTTCTATGGTTACTACTGGAACTTGTTTGCTATTGCAGTATGGACATACTGTAGCCATATCATCTATAGACTTTCCGCATATTGTACAATACATAAAAAAATTCTCCTTTGAAAGTTTATTTTATAGTAATTATATCATTATTTGGATAAATAGTCAATAGATATACTAACATAAAAATGGAACGCTCTAAAGAACGTTCCATAAAAATTAATTTTAAGTTCAAACTCTAAACTATATTTGTGCTGAATAGTTTGGTGCTTCCTTTGTGATATAAATATCGTGTGGATGGGACTCCTTAAGACCCGCACCAGTAATTCTAACAAACTTAGCCTTTTCGTGTAGTGTAGGGATATCTTGACAACCACAGTAGCCCATACCTGAACGAATACCACCACATAGTTGGTATATAGTATCGGATAGCATTCCCTTGTAAGGTACACGACCCTCAACACCCTCTGGAACTAACTTCTTAGTTTCGTTTACACCAGCCTGGAAGTATCTATCCTTAGAGCCGTTTTGCATAGCTGCTAAACTTCCCATACCTCTATAAACCTTGAAAGAACGTCCTTGGAATATTTCGGTAGCTCCAGGGGACTCCTCACAACCTGCAAGTAGTGAACCTAACATTACTACGTTAGCACCACTAGCTAAAG
>CAYXNU010000092.1:0-7101 GCA_964466485.1 uncultured Ruminococcus sp. | reverse complement strand
TAAAATAACATCACATCAAACCAAAACTTATAGATAAAGCATCATTTACCCTATTCATAGAAGTGTTATCTAAAGAACCCATACGCTCTTTTAAACGCTGTTTATCTAGTGTGCGAACTTGTTCTAATAGTACCACGCTATCTTTAGCTAAGCCGTACTGAGAAGCATTTAGTTCTATGTGTGTAGGTAGCTTTGCCTTATCTTGACGGCTAGTAATAGCAGCAGCTATAACAGTAGGACTATACTTGTTTCCCACATCATTTTGGATGATAAGTACTGGTCTAACTCCGCCTTGCTCCGAACCTACTACTGGACTAAGGTCTGCATAGTATATTTCACCACGTTTAATATTATACATAACAATTTATCACTCCCAAAATATATATTAATTTTTTAATGGCTCTTAAACACCATAAAATATGTTTAATTACTGTTATCTATATTTTTACCAATTTACTTAAAAATAATCAATCTATTAATTATTTTTATTATATGCTCTAAAAGTAATTTTTGCTCTTGACTTTTTAATATAATTATGATATAATAATAATGTAGTTCTGGGTGTAGCGCAGGTGGTAGCGTGCTACCTTGGGGTGGTAGAGGCCGTGGGTTCAAGTCCCGCCACTCAGATTCTATTTGTTTTATTTTTATGGTTTTATCGGTTTTAATTAATATTTACAAATATAGGGAATGTCTACTAGGCATTCCCTATATAATTTATGTTTAAATTAGCAAGTTGGCAAAATACAGATTTTGTAACTCTCGATTATATGTACTAACTTAATTTACTTTACTTCTTACTTCTTAAACTTTTCTACTAGTTTCATGCTGTTTCTAAAGATAAGTCTTACTAATGGACCAGCATAGAATATCTGCCAAACGAAAGCCATTATAAAGTTGAACGCTGTAGTCTGTAGCCATACAGATACAAACTCACTACCCGCATCCTTAAAGAGAATAGTAGCTACTAAACTCATAAGAGGACACATTATAGCAACCGTAACTGAAGATATCGCTAAAGTTATATGGTATGGATGTGCTGTCTTAACATCTACAGTACGAAACGCTAACATTTTAGCAATCTTTCCTACAAAGAAGAACTCTAGCACAAATGCTACTGGTGCCATTATCTTTAATTCGCTTAGTGCAGATACAAACACAAAGTTTTGAAATCCGCCTACGTTGAGTGCAATGTTATAGCATATCATAGCATAAACCATAACTAGCACCATGATAACAGTAAAAAATACATCTTGTAATTTGGTTTTTGGCATAAAAATACCCCTCCTGAAAAAATACTACTGTGACTTACATTATGTGTTGTTCAGCACCATTTCCCAAAGGGACGCCCGTTTCCAATATATTACCTTAATGTTTCTTCTATGACATTATTATATCATAAAGTCTATAAAAAATCAATAGTTTTTTTAACTAAATGCAAATTTTTTAAAGACGTTCAATATAGTAAAATTGTTTAATCCTAACGTTTGCCATTGAATACACGCACTTGCTTATGTTATAATTAAAAGATAAGCAAAATATTTATATTGAGGTGTATTATTATGTATTGTGAAAAGTGTGGAAATTTATTAACCACAAAAGAATGCAATCAAGATGGTTTAGTGCCATTCTGTGAACATTGCAACGAGTTTAGGTTTCCGTGGTTTAATAGTGCGGTATCGTCCATAGTTATGAACCCAACTAAAGATAAAATACTTCTAATTCAGCAGTATGGCAAAAAAGATAACATCCTTGTGGCTGGATACATTACCAAAGGCGAAAACGCTAAGGAAACTCTAATTAGAGAGGTTAAAGAGGAAACTAACCTTGACGTTGTAGAATACTTCTACAACGATAATGAATACTATCAGCCCTCCAATACGCTAATACATAACTATGTATCTATAACCAGTACCGAAAACTTCTCACTAACCGACGAAGTAGACAAGGCTCAATGGTTCACTATAGAGGACGCTGTAAAGTATATCAAACCTAACTCCTTTGCTAAAAGGTTTCTAGAAAAGGCTCTTAAGGGTGTAATCTCTAACTTTTAATACAAAACTATATGGAACGGCTATTTGCCGTTCCGTTTTTTTTATATTCGATAATCCATGCGGAACGGCGAATCGCCGTTCCCTACAAAAATAATTTATTTTATCAAAATCATGTTATTATAATATTTCACTAGCGTGTCTAGTTACATGACAACCCACATTTACAGATACAGGTAATCCAGCAATATGTGTAGGGGCTTCCTCAATGTTTACTGCTAAAGCTGTGATAGTTCCCCCAAAACCTTGTGGTCCTATGCCTAGCTTATTGATACCCTCTAACATTTTGCTTTCTAGATTAGCATATAGTTCTTTAGGGTTTCTAATGGAAACGTCACGGCAGAGGGCTTTTTTAGCTAAGTAAGCACAGTGTTCAAAGTTTCCGCCTATGCCAACACCTACCACTATTGGTGGGCAAGGGTTACTACCTGCTTTGGATATAGTATCCACTACAAAGTTGACTATATCGTCATGGGTAGCCGATGGAGTAAACATCTTTAGTGCTGACATATTTTCAGAACCAAACCCTTTAGGACATACGTCTATTTTAACCTTGTCGCCGTCCACTATGGTGGTATGAATTACAGCGGGGGTGTTGTCGTTGGTGTTTACACGCTCTAAGGGGTCGCCAACTATGGACTTTCTCAAGTAGCCTTGAATATACCCCTCTGCCACACCTTGATTAATAGCCTCGTATAGGTTTCCGCCTACAAAGTGTACATCTTGACCGATTTCAAGAAATATTACAGCCATACCAGTATCTTGACATATAGCAATATGTTCATCCTTAGCAGACTGGATATTGTCGCATAGGTCGCAAAAAACGTTCTTACCTACAGGGGATTTTTCCTCATCTTTGGATTTTTTAATCTTATCCTCAAGGCTTTTAGGTAGGTATACATTCGCCTTGATACATAAATCTTTTATAGTATCCTTAACTTGTGATACTTCAATAGTACGCATAAAAAACAAGTCCTTTCAAAATTTTTTATATTTCCTCCTAGTACCAAATTATTATCATAATTTAATTCTGTCGCAGGGCGAAACGACGAATCGTCGTTCCCTACATAACATAACATATTATAGTATAGGATTAGATAAAAATCAATAAACGCTCCGTAGAGTTTAATCGCTTATAACCTTTCCGTTAATCATAACCAGTGTAGGCTCAATGGTAACGTCTAGGGGGTTTCCATTGTATAGTTGCAAGTCGGCATCTAAACCGATAGCAATATCCCCCACAGTGTCGTCAATGCCTATAATTTTCGCAGAGTTGCAAGTGATAGCCTTTAAGCCCTCAACTTGCGATAATCCGCCCTTGATAGCCATTAGCACAGAGGTTGGCAAGTATTGAATAGGTATTACGGAATGGTCAGTGCATATGGCAACAGTTACCCCGTCTTTGGATAGCACACTGGCATTCTTTATATCTAGACCTTTCATTTCAGGTTTGCACCTGTCACAGATAATAGGTCCACATATCACAGGAACGTTTTCTTCTGCGATAATATCGGAAATGAGATAGCCCTCAGTGCCGTGTATTATTACGCAATCTAGGTTAAACTCCTTTGATATCCTAATGGCTGTGCAAATATCGTCGGCACGGTGGCAATGGAAATGTGCCTTAATCTCACGTTTTAGCAAAGGCATTAGAGCCTCCGACTTTATATCAAACTCCGGTAAATCGTAATCGTCGGGGTTTTCGTTGTGTTTTTCAACATCTTCGAGGTAGCGTTTTGCCTTAAAAAGCCCCTCACGGATAATGCTAACAGTAGCCATTCTAGTCATAGGGGTTTCACTGCGGTCGTTGTAGACCCTCTTAGGGTTTTCGCCTAACGCAAACTTAATTCCTATGGTTTTAATTAACATATCGTCTATGCGTTTGCCGTAAGTCTTTATAGCGACCATTTGCCCAGCAACAGCGTTGGCACTACCTGGGGAAACCACCACCGACGTAACACCACGCTTTCTAGCCTCTTTAAAGCAGTAATCAAAAGGGTTTATGCCGTCTATAGCCCTAAGCTGTGGGGTAAATGGGTCGGTTTGTTCGTTGCAGTCGTCGCCCTCAAAGTCTAGACCATCTTCCATGATACCTATGTGCGTATGTGCATCTATAAACCCAGATATTAGAATCTGTCCATTAGCGTTGATATCCCCAACAGATGTCGATGTTTCGCCCTCTCCTAGGTTTGAAATCTTTCCATCTAGGATTTCAACCCAACCGTTTTTATATAAGACTACTCCTTTAGATATTATAGTAGCGTTATAAATCTTCATAAATTTTCCTTTCTAGCTTTGCAACTTTGCAACCACTTGACAAGTAACCACTTGCAAAGTGCTTTGCAACCGCTTGACAAGTGCTTTGCAAGAGAATATTTACCTATAATATTATTTTTAAAGATATCGCATTAGCGTATATTAATAGTAAAATCTACTTGACAAGCACTTGCAAAGCAAGTCAATATTATCACTTGCAAAGCAACTTTACTAAGTGATGGATAGTTCTAGCATTTTCAAAAGGTGAAGCGTTGGAATCAATATCCACATCAAAGGAAGAATTTTCCTTATACACTTCATGACGCTTATTGAAAATTTCTTCCAACTGCTCTTTAGAGTTGTTCATAACTATAGGGCGGTTAGTGTCGCCCTCTATTCTTTCGTAACAAGTATCAAAAGGCACATCTAAAAAGATGACTTGTCCAGCTTTTCTGCCGACTTCAGCACTAGTAGAATTTAACATAGCACCACCGCCACAGCCAACTATAGCGTTAGTTTTAGATAGTTCAACTACAGTTTCAGCCTCTACTTGACGAAAATAAGGTTCGCCCTTTTGGGCAAAAATCTCAGGGATAGGCATTCCCTCTTTGGACTCTATATAAACATCCATATCTACAAACTTGCTACCCATGAGCTTTGCAAGTTCTCTACCTACTGTAGACTTGCCACAGCCCATAAAACCACACAAAAATATTACCATGCTACGCCTCCTATTGGAAATCTTTCTCAACCTTTTCATTCGATAGCTTTATAATCTCGTTTACTTCCTCGTGGGTGTAGGTATCGCCGTCCCAAAGTTCGTGAGCCTTAACCGCTTGAAGTACTAGCATTGCCATACCGCCAACGGCTTTTTTGCCCTGTGCCTTGAACTTTTTAACTAGTTGAGTTTCAGTTGGGTTGTAGATTACGTCAAAGACTGCTGTACAGTTTGATATAGTTTCGTCGCTTACTGGACAGTTATCTACTTTTGGGAACATTCCAACGGGAGTAGCGTTCATTAATAGGTCAAACTTTCCACTAATTTCACTCATTAGGACAACCTTTACAACAGCATTTGGAAACTTTTCGTGCAACTCATTTAGTAAGGTGTTGCACATTTCTCTAGCCTCCTCGATGATTGCAATGGTTAAATCTGCACCATGAGCAACGCTTTCGATAGCCATCATACGACCAACACCGCCACAACCTAATAGCAAAACTTTACCATCTAATGGGATGTCATTCATCTGTAGGGATAGCAAAAAGCCGTCGCAATCGGTATTGTAGCCAACAGAACCATTAGCAGTATTTGCTATACAGTTTACAGAATTATACCTTAGTGCGGAAGTATCCATTTTGTCAACGAATGGTATTACAGCC
Source organism: uncultured Ruminococcus sp. (assembly GCA_964466485.1). GTDB lineage: Bacteria > Bacillota > Clostridia > Oscillospirales > Ruminococcaceae > UBA5884. Next base: position 1,414 of record CAYXNU010000092.1, on the reverse strand, counting down.
ACCTTGTGTGGAATGGTAATATTATACCCTACGAACTCGCTCTTTAGAAAACTTTTTTTGCTCTCTAAATCTTCTGGGGCGATGTCTGTACAGGAATATTCAACCTCTTTTCCCTTTAGTTTGAATAGCTTATCGTGTATGAATGGTGACATAGAATGTCCTAAAGGGTGTCCGATTAATGTATATTTTTTCATAGTTAAAAGACTCCTTAAATTGTATTTTTATATACTAGCTTTTTGTGATGTTCCAAAATAGCGGTCTACCCCGTGAGAACCCTTTGGAAGTTTAACCCACACTTTGGATAAACCTCTATTTTGGAAAACAAAGTTATAATTCCTACTTGCAAAGTAGGTTTGCAAGTAGTACTTTGCAAGTGCTTGTCAAGTTACTTTGCAAGTGCTTTGCAAGTAGCCTCTAAAGATTCTACATCCTCGATGTTTAGTGCATTAGCACCCTTTAAAGTCTTCTTGACAAGTCCAGTAAGAACCTTACCAGAACCCAACTCTATAAAGGTATCGAAACCGTCGTTGTGCATAGCAGTAAGTTCATTAGTAAAGTACACTGGTGAAACCATATGTTCTTTTAGTAGTGATGGCATATCATCAAAGTAAGTTAATTCCTTACCTAGCACGTTAGAGTAGAACTTAGTTGTAGGATTTTTAAACTCTATATTCTTTATAGAATTGTAGAATTCTTCGGAGCAAGGTTTCATAATATCTGAATGGAAAGCAGCGGAAACGTTTAGCTTAACGCATCTAGCTTTCATGTTGGTTAGAGTTTCCACAGCCTTTAGTACTGCATCGTCTTCACCGGCTATTACTGTTTGCACTGGGGAGTTGTAGTTTACAGGTACTACATAGCCATCAGTTTCGTAGCAAACTTTAGATATATCTTCCAAACTAGCTTTTAGAATAGCATACATTGAGCCACCCTTAGCCTTGTCCATAGCCTCGGCTCTAGCCTTGATAACTTTAAAGCCATCCTCTAGGGAGAGTATACCACTAGCTACCATACTAGCGTATTCACCTAAAGAGTGTCCTGCAACTGCATCAAAGGTGATACCATTCTTTTTAGCTACTTCAAAGCATAGTAGAGATGTTAGCATAATGGCAGGTTGAGAGTTTACAGTTTTAGCAAGTTCTGTAGCCTCGGATTCAAAACAGATGTTTTTCATATCCTTGCCTAAGATTTCGGAGGCTGTATCGTATAGATAGGAAAATTCTGGGTTGGCATCTAGTAGAGCCTTGCCCATTCCTACATATTGAGAGCCTTGTCCTACAAATAGAAATGCGTTCATAATTATTAAAACTTCCTTTCAATTTTAAGATTTTAATTCGGCATATTACACAACTACTTACAAAAATCTACACATAATTTTGTGCATAATATGGAAACTATTTGAAAACTTTTTTTA
>CAYXNU010000091.1:0-7150 GCA_964466485.1 uncultured Ruminococcus sp. | reverse complement strand
GACGATGAAGATTAATAGCATATAAAAAAAACAGAACGCTCTCTTTTTGGGAGCGTTCACTATTTTTGTAGGGAACGGCGATTCGCCGTTCCGTTGCTAAAAAGCCGTTTTCTACTATGCTATTTCAAAGTCTACGTTTCCGCTGTTTACATCGGTTTTTACGCATACAACCTTAACCTTGTCACCAGCAGTGAAAACCCTATGCGTAAGCTTACCCACTATAGAGAATCCGCCGTCGCACTCGTAAATATCCTCAGGTAGTGTATTGATATGCACTAAACCCTCAACAGTGTTAGGGAGTTCCACATAGAAACCAAAGTCAGTAACACTGCTAATAATACCCTCAAAGGTATCACCTACATAGGATTTCATATATTCAGCCTTGTAGCAATCCTCACAGGAACGCTCAACGTTCATAGCTACTAGTTCCATTTTGGAGGACTGCTCGGAGGCATTCTGTACAAACCCTTGATACCTCTTAGTAATGTAGTTCTTGTCATAGCCTTGTACCACATCGGATAGTATCCTATGGATAGCTAAATCGGGGTATCTACGAATAGGTGACGTAAAGTGTGCGTAGTCCTGTAGGGCTAGACCAAAGTGTCCTATAGGGGTTTTGTCGTACTTAGCCTTAGCCATGGAACGCAACGCTAACATATTTATTAGTGGATGTTTTTCGGTATTCCTAGTGGAGTTTAATATTTCTGCTATGTGGCTAGGTTTAATCTCTGTGAACTGTGGATACTCTACATTTAGCTTTACTAAGCATTCTTTTAAGCGTTCTACCTTTTCTATAGGTGGAACTTCATGGACTCTGTACACGAAAGGTATTCCCATAGTTCTAGCGAGGTTAGCGGAAGACTGGTTAGCCATTAGCATAAACTCCTCTATAATCATTTCGGATTTACCTCTAGTACGGGGCTGAACGTCCACACAGATATCATTTTCACTAATGATTAGCTTACTCTCTGCGGTTTCTATTTCTGGGCAACCCCTCTTTTTGCGATTAGCTATTAGTATGTCCGCTAACTCGTCCATAATGAATATGTTGTCATACACCTCGGAATACTTAGCCTTTATTTCGTCGGTAGCAGAACCATCCAATATTTGGTTTACCTCGGAATACACACCCTTAACCCTAGAACGTATTACGCTCTTGTAAAACTTATAGGATAGCAACTCGCCCTCTTTAGAGAGTTCCATCATAGCGGAAAAAGTAAGCCTATCCTCTTGAGGGTTTAGAGAACATATCCCATTAGATAACTCTTTAGGGAGCATAGGCACTACTCTGTTAGCATAGTATACACTAGTACCCCTATTTAGAGCTTCTTTGTCAAGTTCGGATAGTGGTTTTACATAGTGTGAAACGTCTGCAATGTGTACCCCTAGGGTGTAGCCGTTTTCGTGTTTGCTAATGGATATAGCGTCGTCTAAGTCTTTAGAGTCTGCACTGTCTATAGTAAATATAGGTATATCTCTAAAATCTTGACGGTTGTTGTAGTCAAAAGGTTGTATGCCCTCATGTTGGATGTGTTTAGCCTCATCTAGAACCACATTAGGGAAGTACTCATTTACGCCGTTTTCAACTAGAATAGACTTCGCACAAGATGACGCTCTTTCGGAAGTACCAAAGTCAAAAACTATTCTAACTACATGGTCTATGTGTTTTTTACCACGACTATATATTTCTGCTAAAACCTTGTCGCCATCCTTAAAAGGTACGCTATTGCTCTTAGATATGCAAATATGGTTCTTAGAAAAAGTATCCGATAGGAAGTAGTATTCGCCGTCCACGAACTCTATCTTACCAGTAAGTTGTCCGTTATTCTCTTTGATAATGGATACTATTTCGCCCTCTGGTGAACCGCCCCTAGACTCTATATAGTTTGCTAATACTATATCCCCAGGTAAAGCACCCATTAAGTACTTCCCTGGAACAAATATTTCTTCTTCGTTATCTATACGCTGAATAAATCCGAACGTACGGTTTAAGCGTTTAACCTCACAGGTAAAGTAACCCAACCTAGCAGTAAGAGTTATACCCTTCTTCTTTTCCATAACTAAACCTTCTAGTATTAGTTCTTCTAGGGCGGTATAAAACTTATCTTTACCGTCACGGTCTGCCTTGCACTTTTGAGCCAAATCTTTCCTACGAATAGGCTTTTTTTCCTTATTTAGAAACACTAAAATCTTATTCTTAAAATTCTTGATAGATGCTTTTTTGTTAGGTTTGGAACTGCTGTTCTTCTTACTCTTTTTACTCTTAGACATATTTTTAAAGACCTCCTTAATTCTATAACGAATATTCTTTCCATATAATAATATTATAACACAAAATTAACAACATTAAAAGCCCCCACCTAAAAAGGTGGGGGAACTAATGTCAATATTGATTAAGCCCAATTAAAAGACGACTATCTCTGTTCGCAGATTAGTTTGATTGCGGTTCTCTCCTCGCCATCGATAGTTATATTAGTGAATGCAGGAATACAAATTAGATTAACCCCGATAGGTGCGAGATAACCTCTAGCAATTGCGATAGCCTTAACTGCCTGGTTAGCAGCACCAGCACCGACTGCCTGAACCTCTACTGCTTCTTTTTCTCTAATAACACCAGCTATAGCACCAGCTACTGAATTAGGTGTTGAATGTGATGAAACCTTTAAAATTTCCATTGTTCAAAATCCTCCCAAGAAACGTATTTGATAAAACTAAAAATTACTTCTGTAAGATTATTATACAACATTTGTTTTTAAAAATCAAGCCTTTTAATGATGATTTTTCAAAGGTTATAAAAAAATTCGTATTTCAAGTGAAAATATGTGAAATAAGTTGTTTTTATAACAACAATTTTTAATGACTACTGGTAAATTTGTTCAATTAAATGGAATTTAGTACCGAATAGTTGCATTAAATACCACAAATTATCTAATACATACCCTTTGGATATTATAGGCTTTTCCGCTCTTTTCGTCAAAAGATACCACTACACCGCACATCATACTAGCACTTTCTGCTTCAGTAAATTGTACTGGCATATGAAACCTAAACCTATCGACAGCGGGTTTTATTTTTACTCCTAGCACGGAACGTTCAGCACCAGTCATTCCCACATCTGTGATGTATGCGGTATGCTCATCTATGATAGTTTCGTCGGCGGTAGGCACATGAGTATGCGTTCCCAGAACGGCTGTAACCCTCTTAGATAGATAGTAGCCCATAGCCTTTTTTTCGGCGGTAGCCTCTGCGTGAAAGTCCACAAATATGTTAGGAGTTTCCACTTGTTCTAGTACGGTATCTATAACAGTAAATGGGTTGTCTAGAGTATCCATAAAAGCCGTACCCATGAGGTTTATTACACAATATGAAAACCTACCACAATCGAAAGTTTGGACACCTTTGCCAATACAACCATTAGGAAAGTTGACAGGTCTTAAAAGGTTAAACTTGTCATCGAATAGGTGTAAGTTGTCGTGTCGCCTAAAAGCGTGGTTTCCAGTCGTAATCACATCTGCCCCAGCAGACATTATACTCCTATAAGACATATTGTGAATACCGTTACCTTGAGCGGAATTTTCGCCATTAACCACTGTAATATCTATGTTGTATAGTTCTTTAGTTTTAGCGAGTTTTTGGTTTAAAAATTCGCAACCAGTCTTACCCACTACATCCCCAATAAATAGTAGATTCATATTATAATACTTTGCTACTTAAAACAAGAATAAATGTACCCATATAAAAAGCACTCGTACATTTTTATGAATTGCTACTGTAGCAAACTCCTTCCATAATATTTTTATTTATACATAACTTAAATTCGGAAAATCGGTTTTTTAAATACGATTACATTATAGCACTTTGAAAAATATTTGTCAACATTTTTTTAGTAAACATTTCCTAAAAATTCAAAATTAAAGGAGCGAGTATAGTATCCCGCTCCCAAAAATTTATACTTAAAACCCAAAGATTAGTTAAAACTATCAATCATAGTTAGAACGTACTTTTTAATTTGTAATACGTCGTTAGCTTGAACTTCGCCATCGCCATTAACGTCAGCGTTGTTAAAGTTTATGTCATCCTTTTCTACCATTTGTAGAAGATACTTTTTAGCTAGTAGTAGGTCTACGGAATCTACTCCGCCGTCGCCATTAACGTCGCCTAGTAATACATCATCTTCTGAACCGCTAGAATCAGAATCTTCTGTAGTAGTAGTAACAATAGCGTCAGTATCATCAGTAGCAGTAGTAGTTGTAGTTTCTTCAGTATCTACAACAACATCACTGATAGTAGTAGTTTCTTCAGTAGCCTCAGTATTAGAAGATACAGCCTCAACGCTTACTGGTTGACCGTTTTCAAACTTAACGTTTACCTTGTCGTTTTCGGTAATTTCCTTGCCTAGTAAGTCTAGGGATACAGTAACAGAAGTACCACCCTCTATCTCGATAGTAGCAGTATTTTCTTCAGCATTGATTTCTAATACAGTACCGCTTTCAGTAGTATCAGCAACTGTAGTAGTTTCTTCAGTAGTATCATCACTAGCACCGATACCATCGATAGTAAAGTTAATTACGATACTGCTAGTATTAACTACAAGGTTATCAATATCTTGAATGTTACGAGCAGACCATGAGTCGTAGATACTAAAACGATAAGTAGAGCCATCGTCATTAACGTCTAGGGCGTTGTCACTAGCAACGTAAGCAATTTCTTCACCGTCTACAAGTATGCTATTAACTGTGATAGATAGGTTGTTAAAGATTTCTTGCTCATCGGCATTCTGTTGATACTTATTCAAGTCAGTAGATAATGCTAAGAACTCAATAGTTTGAGCAGCATCTTCAGCAGGGATGTTAATAGTTAGAGTGTAGTCGCCATTGCCAGTAACAGCTACAGCATCAGCTAGAGAGCCATCATTATCCCATTGAGCAGCTAAACCGTTAGAGAACATTGGGTATACATAACCGTATAGGTTTTCAAAGTCAGGTTCTGCAGGAAGTTCAGTAGTAGTGGTAGTAACTGTAGTAGTTGTAGTATCTACTGGAGCTTCAGTAACAGTAGTAGTTGTAGTTGTAGTAGTATCGGAACTAACAACACCAGGGATATAAGCCTTAGTTAGTGTTGGATACTGTGAACTATCCATAGTAACCCACTTATCATTAGCATCTACATAACCGCCATAGAAGTACATTACTTGTATGCTAGAAGTGTCAGCACCCTCAGGTAACTCAATATAGCCCTCGTGTAGAACTTCTTCGTATTCGCTGTCAGTTTGGCTGATAACAACGTTTCCGTTCTCGTCGGTATCAAAGCGGATGTATACAGTAGTTTGAACCCAAGAACCCTTGCCGTCGTTAGCGTTGTTATCCCAGTAGCCAACAGCACCAGTACCACTACCAGCAACGTCGCAAGTAGCCTCTATTTTAATCTTACTAGCACCGTTAGTATTTATAGCAACAGTACCCTTAGAGTCTGTAGTGATTTCAGTTTCTACCCAAGATAGTTCAATCTGTTCGTAGTCAGAGCCATTAACGTCTATGTACATTTGACCGATAGCACTATCATTGAAAGTTAATTCTTTTCTGTTGAAGTATTGCATATCACCGCCGTTACCGCTGTCCCAAAGGTAACTAGTAATACCATCATAAGACTTAGAAGTTTCTGCAACAGTCTTTAAGAAGTCGTAGATAGAATCCTTGTCCTTGCCGTTTTCGTCACTAGTTAGAACGCCGTACTCACCTAAGATTACAGGTACACCGTTATCAACGAACTTAGACTTCATGCTTTCAAAGTTGTTTACTAGTTCGTTCTTTTCGGAGTCTGTACCCCATGTAGATGCGTAACCCCAACTAGCACCAGCCTCAGCTACACAGAAAGTAGATGGTAGATAGTAGTGTATAGATACAGCAATCATATCATCGTCTGGGAGTGTAAAGTCACTCTTTAGGGACTGTGTTAAATCTGTAGCAGGAGCAGACACTAATAGTAGTCTGTCGGCATTGTTGCCACCAGTAGCACGAACAGTATCCACGAAAGTTTGGTTTAGGGCAACTACATTAGCAGTACCGAAGTCAGGTTCGTTCATACCCTCGAATACTAGGTGGTTGTCGTAGTCAGCAAAGTAGTCAGCTATTTGAGTCCATACAGTTTCGTAGTTCTTTTGAGCAGTAGTGATATCGCTACTAGCGATACTTAGCCAGTTGTTACCAGCAGTACTTAAGTCGTCGTGGTGTGTGTTAATGATAACATACATACCCTCATCATAGCACCAGTCTACTACTTCTTTAACTCTAGCTAGGTAGTCTGCATTGATGGTGTAGTCGCTGTCCATCATTTGCCACCATGTGATTGGTATTCTTACGCTATCAAAACCGTAGTCATGGATAGTAGAAATCATCTCTTTAGTAGTAGTAGGATTTCCCCAACCAGTTTCTATAGCATCAACAGTTAATGGATTAGTCCAAGTGTTTACGCTGTCGAAAGTGTTACCTAAGTTCCAACCTAAGCCCATATCGTCTACTAGTTCTATAGCGGACATCTCGGAAACTGCCTCAACCTCTGTAGTATCTACAATATCTCTTGATACCAAAGTGCCACACATAGCAAGAGATAATACTCCAGCGGTGATTATTGATAAAGTCTTTTTGTTATCCATAATCGAATTAACCTCCTAAAAACGTTTTCAAACTTTTAATTATCAAATAATGTTACGTTAATAATAGCATATTATCTCATACAATGCAAGAAATTTTTAACCAAATTAATACGATTTGTAGACAATTACCAAATATTTTTTTGAGAAATTGTGCAATGTCACGAATAAAAGAGTATACACAAAATAAATCCCACTCATATTGCTACGAGTGGGAATGCTATAACAATTATTATGTAATAATCTTAACTATTACTACTAAGCGATTTCATCGAAAGAATCGATAAGTTGTAGTAAGTACTTCTTTAACCATAGTAGGTCAACAGCATCGATTTCGCCGTCGCCAGTGATATCAGCAGCTGGATTGATAACATCAATCATTTGTAGAACGTACTTCTTAGTGATTAGTAGGTCAACAGCATCGATTTCGCCGTCGCCGTTAGCGTCACCAGTTTCCTTGCTTTCGCCTAGGTCGATAACTGTTTCAGTAGTAGTTGTTGT
>CAYXNU010000090.1:0-7169 GCA_964466485.1 uncultured Ruminococcus sp. | reverse complement strand
TGCATAAATTCAATATATTGCATACACTTTGGCATATTGCATATATGCGGAACGCCGTGGGCGGCGTTCCGTACACAGGATAAATTATAGAGTGTATGTTTAATTAAAAAAATAAAGCCATGTACGGAACACCGCCCACGGCGTTCCGAAATTTTGCAAAGCAAAATTGAATTTATAGAATTAGCGTTATTAAATAATTTACATATTTTCAAGGGAGAGTGTAGCCACACCGTTTAGGTCTATATCCGCTGTAATGCCATTGATATAGTTAAAGTATCCTTGACAGGCTATCATAGCACCGTTGTCACCGCACCACTTTAAGTCAGGCATATAGAACTCAAAGCCATTCTCATCACAAGCCTTTTTAAGTGACTCTCTAACACCGCTGTTTGCAGATACTCCACCTGCAACAGCTACTTTTTTATACCCTAAATTTTTACTAGCAAGGATAGTCTTTTCGGTAACTATTTCGGATATAGTCTTCTGTAGACTAGCAGATAGGTCATTAAAGTTGGTATCTATGCCCTTTTGGTTGTTGTTGTGGATTAAGTTTACTACAGCGGTTTTCAAGCCCGAAAAAGAAAAGTCATAGATACTGCCCGTTACCTTTGGCTTAGGTAGGTGGTAAGCGTTAGGGTTTCCCAACTTAGAAGCCTTGTCCACTTGCACACCCCCAGGGTAACAGAATCCCATAGCCCTAGCACACTTGTCGAAACATTCCCCAACGGCATCGTCTTTAGTTCTGCCTACCACCCTAAACTGTGTATACGATAGCACTTCTACTATGTGACTATGCCCACCGCTTACCACTAAACATAGGTAAGGTGGTTTAAGTTCGGGGGTAGTTATGTAGTTAGTAGCGATGTGTCCAGCTATGTGGTGTACTGGTATTAATGGCTTATCGGTAGCCATAGCCAAACCCTTAGCGAAACTTATACCTACTAGTAATGCACCTATCAAACCGGGGGCATAGGTTACGGCAATGCCGTCTATATCGTCAAGGGTTAGTTTAGCATCGTTTAGAGCCTTTTCAGTGACCCCTAGGATATTTTCACAGTGTCGCCTAGAGGCTATCTCTGGGACTACACCGCCATATAGTTTGTGTTCTTCTATCTGTGTGCTTACCACCGAAGATAGTATCTTAGTACCGTTTTCGGATATCGCCACAGCGGTTTCGTCACAAGAACTTTCTATTCCTAATATTAACATTTTACATTTTCCTTTCTACTATTTGCGGAACGGCAAATAACCATCCCATATATTGATATTTTTTCACAACCGAAAAATCTTTATTTTGTTATTTTATTCACGGAACAGCGAATCGCCATCCCCTACATTTTTGACCATTAGTATAGCATCTTCTTTGGGGTAGTCATAATAGTTTTTTCTTTCGCCTACCACTTGAAAGTCTATCTTTTGGTATAAAGCTTGTGCAGGAGTATTACTCTTTCGCACCTCTAGGAAGATGTTATCAGCAGTGCCACGCACTATACTTTCTAGGTGTGCAAATAGCATTTCTGCGATGTGGTTGCGTCTGTAGGGGGTATCCACGGCGACGTTGTGTATTTCGCAATCTGTAGATACTAGTGTGGCTATAATGTACCCCATGATGTTGTTGTCCTCGCTGACAGCCTTTAAGAACACATACCTATAGGAAGTATCATCCATATGGGTTATAGCGTACTCTATAGACTTTTCATTCCAGTAGTCGTATGGGAAACATACCTTTTCAATCTCTGCTATGCGTGGGATATCCTCTATAGATACGCTTGTAATATTAATGTGCATCGAACCAACTACCCCCGATATTAACCTCTACAGTTAGAGGAACTTCTAACTTAATAACGCTTTCCATCTCCTCTTTGACTACCTTAGCTACAGTTTCGGCACAGTCCTTGTCACATTCTACTAAAAGTTCGTCATGGACTTGTAGTATTAGATTAGCGTTTAAGTTTTCGGACTTTAAGCGGTTGTATACCTTAACCATAGCAACTTTAATGATATCCGCAGAAGAACCCTGTATAGGAGTATTCATAGCGATACGTTCTCCTTGAGCCTTTAGTATTGGGCTACTGCTATTTATCTCTGGGATGTACCTAATTCTATTCATTATAGTTTTAACGTAGCCATTCGCCTTACATTCGCTGATAGTTTTGTCCATGAAAGTTTGTATATTTGGGTAGGTTTCAAAGTAGCTGTCTATATACTGTTGAGCGACTTTATTTTTAACACCAATCTCTTTAGATAGTTTTCTAGCACCCATGCCATATATTAGCCCAAAGTTAATGGACTTTGCTAAAGCCCTCATCTGTGGGGTAACTTCTTCCTCTTTAGGAATATTAAATATTTCCATAGCGGTAGCAGTATGGATATCCTTGCCTTGTAAGAAACTTTCTATCATGTTAGCATCTTTAGACATTACAGCTGTTAAGCGTAACTCTATTTGGTTGTAGTCAGCATCTATTAGTACTTTGTTGTCGTCTGCAACGAAGAACTTGCGTATGTTCTTAGCGAAGTCATTTCTAATAGGGATGTTTTGTAAGTTAGGTTCAGCGGATGATAGTCTGCCTGTACGGGTTTCAGTTTGCCTAAAGACTGTGTGTATTCTGCCGTCGCTACTTACAGACTTTAGTATACCGTCTAGGTAGGTAGACTTTAGCTTGTGGTAAAACCTATACTCCACAATCAATGGTACTATAGGATGTTCATCCTTTAGCTTTTCTAAAGATTCGATATCCGTGGAATATCCTGTTTGAGTCTTTCTAATACCGCTAGTACTAAGATTTAACCTTTTAAATAGCACGTCACTTAACTGCTGGGGTGACAATATATTAAACTTGTTACCTGCTTGTTGATATATTTCTGTTTCTAAATCTTTTAGAATTTGGGATAGTTTCTCTTGATACTCCTTAACCGTTGGAATATCTACCTTAACGCCGACTCTTTCCATACTAGCTAAAACCCTAGCTAGTTCAATCTCTAAACTTTCTAGGTCGTCCATTTTGAAAGCATACACTCTAGTTGAGAGTTCGTCATTTAGTTTTGCTAATGCGTATACGTCAGCAAACTCCCCTAAAGATTCATTGTATTCCACTTCATACATTTTGCATAGTTCTTGAATAGAATGTTTTTTACTAGAACTATCCAAAAGGTAGCCCGAAAGTTCAGCATCGAATATAAGGTTATTTATGTTAGGGGTGTATGAGTAGTGCGTTTTAGAGTACGTTGTTCTCTTTGGGATATCGCTTTCAAGGTAGTTGACTATTATGTTTAAGTCGTTAGTTTCAAATATTTTTCCTTTATCGATAATGTATAGTGTACCGTTTTTAATTAGGTAGTCTGTGTATTCAGACTTAGTAGTAAAGTTTGTACGCAATATTGAAGTTTTAACCTGTGGGATATCCAAATCTATTTCCATCTGTATATCTGTGCGTAGGCTATTTTTAACCATTCTCAATAGCCCAAACCTTCTAATAAAGGTATTTAGTTCAAGGTATTCTAAGAGGTCTAGTAACTTAATTGCATCGGGGACACCACCGTACCTATAGGATTCAATACTGGTATCTATAGGGACTGTTCTGTATATAGTAGCCAACTTTTTACAGAGCATAGCATTGTCCTTATTGTCTGTAAATAGTTTCTTTTGTCGTGGAGTTAGTTCAGCATTTTCCAAATTTTTATAGATATTTTCAACAGTGCCATACTGCTGAATTAAAGGGGTTAGAGTCTTTTCGCCTATGCCTTTTATACCCTTGTAATTATCGGAGGAGTCACCAGCAATGGCTTTAAAATCTATAATGCTTTTAGGCTGAAAACCGTACTGCTTTACAAACTTTTCAGTGTCATATAGTTCTTGACTTAAAAAACCTAAATATATTACACTTACATTATCGCTAATGAGTTGAAATATATCCCTATCGCCCGAAGCTAGATAGCATTTCATATTGGAATCATCACAGACTTTAGATAGCGTACCCATAATGTCGTCAGCCTCATAGCCTACGCAATCCACTATTTTAACGCCTAAGTCCACCAGTATATTTTTTAGGTATCCCAACTGTTCTGCAAATTCGTCGGGCATATGCATTCTGTTAGCCTTGTAGTCCTCGAAAAGTTTGTGTCTAAAAGTAGGCTCATGGCGGTCGAAAGCCACAGCAATATGCGATGGCTTACACTTACCCTTTATTTTCAAATATGTATTCAAAAAGCCATAGATAGCGTGTGTTTCTGTGCCATCCTTATTAGATAGCGGTTTAACTCCGTGGTAAGAGCGGTGAAACAGGCTATTGCCGTCTATAACTAAAAACTTATCTACTTCCTTTTCATTATCGATATTATTATCTATGTTCATATCCATATTTTAAAATTCTCCTTTAAAGTTGCTTGTTTTCTAACAATGCAAGTTCAATGGCATATTCATTGCATTGCCTTAAATTTTTAAAATAAACCCGTGTACGGAACTCCGCCCACGGCGTTCCGCAATTTGCCAAAGGCAAATTGGATTATCAAACTCACGTTACTTTATCTTTTACTTATGATACAACCATTATAACATATTTTTAGTTTTAAGACTATCTATTTTTTAAAAAATATGTTAGAATATCAGTGGAGGGATTTATTATTATGAAATATGTAAACATTGGGAACGTTAAGATAGAAAAGACCTTAGCTTTAGCACCTATGGCAAGTGTAGCCGACAGACCTTTTAGACGTTTGTGCATGGAACACGGTGCTAGTTATTGCGTTACCGAAATGGTATCTTCTAAAGGGTTGTGCTACTCCGATACCAAAACAGAAGAACTATGTACCATCACAGAAAAAGAAAGACCTTGTGCTATACAACTCTTTGGCTGTGAACCAGAATTTATGGCTAAGTCTGTAAAGCTAATACTCCCCTACAACCCCGACATTATAGACATAAATATGGGGTGTCCTGTACCTAAGATAGTAAACAATGGCAGTGGTTCGGCTCTACTTAAAGATATTCCACTGGCTACAGATATAGTTAAAGCTGTAAAGAGTCAAACTGACAAGCCCGTAACCGTAAAGATGCGTATAGGTTGGGACGACAACTCCATTAACGCTTTAGAGTTCGCTAACGCTGTAGAAAAGGCTGGTGCGGATGCTATCACGGTGCATGGGCGTACTAGAATGCAATTCTATTCGGGTAGTGCCAACTGGGATATTATCAAAGAGATTAAACAGAACTCCTCTGTGCCTATTATAGGCAATGGAGATATTAACACCCTAGAAGACTGCATAAAAATGTATGACTACACTAACTGCGACTTAGCTATGGTTGGTCGTGGTGCGTATGGCAACCCGTTCATATTTGAGGAAGTAAAGTCCTACTTTGAGGGAAAACCTTACACTAAACCCACCCTAGAAAAACGCATGGATACTATGCTATATCACATTAGGTTGATTTTAGAAAACAGCAAGTGCGAAGAATTTGGCATGAGAACCGCTAGAAAACATTCCGCATGGTATATGACGGGACTGTATGGCTCTGCAAAGTTTCGTTCTAGGTGTTACAGCTTGTCGTCCTATGACGATGCTATACAACTTGCCAAAGACTTTATAGAACTACAACGTCAGCACGAAAACATTAGCAATGAATAGAAAGGAGATTTAAACAGATATGTTAAGTATAAACGCTACAGTAAAAGGCTCTATATTAGAACTTGATATCCATGGAATGACAGTACAACAGGCTAAAAAAGAAGTGCAATCCGTACTGAAATCTTGTCCTAAAGCCATACGAGAGATAGACGTAATACACGGTTACAACGGCGGTAACGCTCTGCAACAGTACGTTAGAAGCATTAAACACCCTAAGGTTGAAAGAGTTATCATAGGAATGAACAGCGGTAAGACTACACTTATATTAAAATAGTGTGTACAAAAATCCGATTCCGTATATTGACAATGAAAAAAATATTTGCTATACTTTAAATAGCATAAACTATTTTATGATATCTAAAACTAGAAAGGAAAGTTGCCATATGAAAAAGTTAAAAAGCGTCGTTGCTGGATTAGTATCTTTATGTATGCTATCTAGTGCGGTGGTTAGTGTTTCAGCTGATGAGATTTCTATTAGTGGTCTAGATGACCTATTCAACCAAAGTTTTACTCCAACTATAGGCGATAGCTCACAGAGCCTTAACCTAGCAGAAGTTTTAGACGTTTACAAGGACACTCTTAAAGAACTTGAAATATCTCAAGATGAGATAGCCTCCCTTAAAGAAACTTTCAAAAACTTAAAAGATACTTCTTACAATTTCGAGGATATTAAACAACAGTTACAAGACGCTATCGATAACAACGAGGATATTAAAGATAAGATTGACGAAATAAAGGAAACTATTCAAGAGATTCAAGGTAGCAAGGAAGAACTTGACAACAGCATTAGCCAATACTTTGAAACTTTAAAAGATACCGACTGGCAAAGCTTTGTAGACTCCAACGTGGACTTTGGAGATTTAGGAAAGTTCCAACTTAAAGAAGATACTGCCCTAGGTGAAGAAGTTATATCCATATTTGACAAGTACAAGGATATAGAAAACTACATAGCTACTAAGTCCGAGGAGTGGTTCTCCAACGACGACTACAAACTAAACGTTCAGTTCTCCAACGAGGACGGAAAGTTTGAAGTCAAGTTTAACCCTATATATGACGATGATACTGTAGTATCTTGTTATATGTATGTAGTATCCGATAGCGACGACGACACCATAGAAGATGGCTACATTATATCCGAGGAAGATTACGCTAACATTAAAGATACTTTAAATAGCACTTTCCTAAAAGATAACATAGTAGCTATTGCAAACAACATCACTGACTTTGACGACTTTATGCAGTACATTAATGACACCTACGAAACTATTTCCGACTACTTCTATGATGTGGATGGCGATGGAAATATCAATGCAGTAGACCTACTTAAAGATAAAAAGTTTGTCCTAGGCATGGAAGTTGAACTAGGCAACTACGACAGCAACAACGACGGTTCTTCGGATTCCCGTGACTTGCTAGACCTAAAGAAAAAACTTCTCAGCATTGAATAAATAATAGACAATCCATGGGACGGCAATTCGCCGTTCCATTTTTTTTAAATGCCATTCCCTACAAAAAAATATTTTAACAAAAAGGTTGAAAAATGGCAT
>CAYXNU010000089.1:0-7172 GCA_964466485.1 uncultured Ruminococcus sp. | reverse complement strand
CCACCAGTGTACTTAATACCGCATTCGTCCATAGTCTTAGCGATAATCTTAGCGTTCTCTTGATAGTATGATAAGTTTTCCTTAATCTGTTGTAAGCCTTCTTCAGAGAACACAGCCTTTAAGCCACACTGTACTGGATATGATACACCATTGAACTTTGTGGAAAGTCTTCTGTACCATAGCTTGTATAGGTTAGTGCCGTCTACAGTTAGCTCCTTAGGGATTACTGTATAACCGCATCTAGTACCAGTGAAACCAGCTGTCTTAGATAGTGAACACATCTCTATAGCACAGTTTCTAGCACCCTCTATTTCAAAGATACTTCTAGGGATACCATCTTCAGTAATGAAAGCCTCATAAGCTGCATCGTAGATGATAACAGCATCGTTAGCGATAGCATAGTCTACCCATGCCTTTAACTGTTCCTTGTTTAAACAAGCACCAGTAGGGTTATTAGGTGAGCATAGGTATATAATATCCGCATGGACTTCCTTGTTAGGCATAGGGCAGAAACCGTTCTCCTCTGTGCAGTCTGCATAGATAATCTTTCTACCGCCCATAATGTTAGAATCCACATATACTGGGTATACTGGGTCAGTAACTAGTACTATGTTATCTTGAGCGAAAATATCGCCGATGTTACTAGTATCGCTCTTAGCACCGTCGTTTACTAGTATCTCATCTGCGGAAACTTCTACACCGAAAGTCTTATAGTAGTTGGATACAGCCTCACGAGCGAAAGCGTAGCCCTCATAATCTGGGTAGCCCTTGAAAGTTTCTTTTTTGCCTAATTCGTCACAACCCTTTTTCATAGCCTCAACTACTATAGGGGCTAGTGGTAGTGTAACGTCACCGATACCTAAACGGATTATTCTTCTATCTGGGTTTGCTTGAGTAAACTCTCTAGTCTTACGAGCAACATCAGCAAATAGATAGTTAGGTACTAGGTTATCAAAGTTATGATTTATCTTTGCCATTGGAAAGACTCCTTTACTTTTAAAATTTATATTAATTCAATTTAGATTTTTTAAACTATCCAAATTGAATTATTAACATTGCTATTAGTTGTTGTTATTGATTATACTTCAACTTCTCCATCGAATACCTTAGTAGCACCGCCAGTCATGAAAACAGAACCATCTTTTTTGTAGATGATTTTCAAGTCACCACCACGCAAATGTACTAGGATTTCCTCATCGTAGTTGCAATAGCCATTCAATACGGATGCTACTACTACAGCACAAGTACCAGTGCCACACGCTAGAGTTTCACCGCTACCACGTTCCCAAACACGCATTTTAAGGGTGTGACTATCTATCACTTCTACGAATTCGGTATTTACTCTATTAGGGAATATTTCGTGATTTTCAAAGTGTGTGCCAATCTTTTCTAAGTCTAGACTATCTATAGTATCGTTAGGCATGAATATAACAGCATGGGGGTTGCCCATAGATACACAAGTCATGTAATAGGTTTCACCATTCACTATTACGGGTTGGTTTATGAAAGTGTCCAAATCGGACTTTACTGGAATTTCACAAGGCTTTAGTATAGCTTTGCCCATATCCACAGTAACAGACGCAACTTTATCGTTATCGTCAGTAAATAGCTTTAGATACTTAATACCGCCCAAAGTTTCGAGGGTTATGTTTTTCTTATCTGTTAAGTGGTTATCATAGACATACTTACCTATGCAACGAGTACCGTTGCCACACATAATTCCCTCTGAGCCGTCGTTGTTAAACATTCTCATTCTAAAGTCGGCTACTGTAGAGGGCATGATAAGTATTAGTCCATCTCCGCCGATACCAAAACGCCTATTGCTTAACTTTATGGATAACTCCTCAGGATTCTTAACAGTTTCCTCAAAACAGTTTACATAGATGTAGTCATTACCTGCACCATGCATCTTAGTGAATTTCAAAAAAAATTCCCCCTTTGTGATAATTGAAAATTAATAGTTATTATCTTAACACAAGTTTAAGGTATATCAAACGTGTATTAATCTAATAGCAGAATATTGTAATTAATTCCAAAGCAACCAAAACTAATGGCACTGCACTATATATGCGTACTCTTTTACTGCTAACTTTAGCATGAGTATCATCGTCAGTATATATTGGTTGTTGGATTAACATTAGAATGCCAAAAACTAAGGTGATTAAACCGCCTAATACAAACAACATCGCTTTAAATGGATATGACATTAAAAAGACTGAAATGCCCATATTAACCATTGCTTGAAATATGTTTATTATTGCAGTAGGTGTAACTAACTTTAATGGTGTTAAACTACCCTTTTTGAATATATTTATAAAGTTCATAACTATAAAAAGTAAGTCTAACATGAATACTGGAAACAAAAAGAATACTACTCCCATATGTTATCCTCCTATAGATATGTTTCTAATACTTCTAATATTAATCATTCAAGATAATTATACTACATGGAGTGAAAAAAATCAATAGAGAAAAAGTCAAAGTTTTTTAATACTGCCTTAACATTTACTAGATATAATAATATATAATGGAAAGGAGGTTTTCTATTATGGATGTTTATAAAGATAATGATAGTACTATAGAACGCTATTCACCTAGTATTCACAGTGGACTATCTACAGTACAAGTACACGAAAGATTAAAGCAAGGCTTAAACAATACCCAAAAAGTTGGTAAGACTAAAAGCATTGGTACTATTATCCTAGAAAACTCTTTAACACTGTTCAACCTAGTAAACCTAGCATTAGCGTTGGCACTGCTGTGGGCTGGGTCTTATAAGAATATGTTGTTTATATTGGTAGTATTATCAAACCTAGTAATAGGCATAGTTCAAGAAGTTAGGGCTAAACTGGTAGCCGATAGGCTCTCTCTAATATCTGCTATAAAGACTACTGTAGTCCGCAACGGCAAAGAAGAATCCATACCCACTGAAAGTATAGTACTAGATGATATTCTAAAGTTGGAAGTTGGAAACCAAATCACAGCAGATTGCAAAGTCTTACAAGGCTGTTGCGAAGTAAATGAAAGTTTCGTCACTGGAGAAGCTGACGCTATAGAAAAACGTCAAGGGGATACTCTACTTAGTGGTAGCTATATCATTAGTGGAGAAGTATATGCTCAAGCGGAAAAAGTAGCAGAACACACATATATTTCTAGTATATCCAAAGAGGCTAAAAAGTTTAGTAAGCCAAAGTCGGAAATTATGGACTCTATAAACAAGATTATTAGAGTGGTATCCGTGGCAATATTCCCTATAGGTGGAATACTACTCTATAGGCAGTATCTTCTACTAGGTGATATTAAGAGTGCTGTAGTACAAGCCACCGCTGGACTAATCGGCATGATTCCAGAAGGACTAGTACTATTGACTAGTATGGTGTTCGCTGTTAGCGTTATTAGGCTATCTAAACATAACGTCTTAGCACAAGAGCTATCTTCCGTGGAAAGCCTTGCTAGAGTAGATACCCTATGTTTGGACAAGACTGGAACTCTCACTACTGGTGAAATGTCCGTGGATAGAATAATACCCCTTAGCAACCTTTTTGATATACACTCCATAGAAACGATACTACATTCTATAGTTAGCAACCAAAATAGCCTAAATGCTACATCTAAAGCTATTAAAGAGTACACCTCTAAACTATGTGACTTTTCATACACTTCTATGGACTATATACCGTTTTCCAGTGTAAGGAAATGGTCTGCTAATACGTTTGAGGGTTTGGGTACTTTCGTCTTAGGGGCTTTTGAATACATCTGCCCTAACGATAAACTCCAAACCAAAGCTGACGAATATTCCAACGGCTACAGAGTTCTAACTTTAGCATACTCCAAAAGAAAAGTCTATGACAATACCCTACCTTTCGATATAACCCCTATAGCCTTTATACTCCTAAAAGATACCCTAAGAAACAACGTTAAGGAAACTATACAGTATTTTAAATCGCAAGGTGTGGATATTAAAGTTATATCTGGGGATAGCGTAAAGACCGTCTGTAGCGTTTCTAATAGCATAGGTTTAGACACTAGCAAAGCCCTAGATACTTCTACCGTGGATATTAGCGAACTCTCCAAAAAGGTTGAGGAGTACTCTATATTTTGCAGAGTAACCCCCGATAAAAAACGTGCTATCGTAAAAGCACTAAAGTGTAATGGTCATGTAGTGGCAATGACTGGCGACGGTGTAAACGATGTCCCCGCCCTAAAAGAGTCCGACTGTAGCATAGCTATTTCAAACGGTGCTGAGGCTACTAGAAACGTATCACAACTAGTACTACTAAACTCTGAGTTTTCAGCGTTGCCTAAAGTCGTACAAGAGGGCAGACGTTCCATAAACAATATAAAAAGGTCAGCGTCGTTGTTCCTAATAAAGACTACCTATTCCATACTACTAGATTTAGTATTTATATTCCTATCGTTGGAGTACCCCTTTGTACCTATACAACTTACTTTGATTAGTGGTATATGTATAGGTATTCCGTCATTTGTACTAGCCTTAGAACCTAACCACAACCGTGTAGAGGGTTCGTTTTTGAAATACATTCTAAGGAAAGCTATTCCTACTGCTTTAGATATAGTTCTAACTGTGACTACCATAAGCATACTAGGAAACTTAGTGTTTACGCTCCCCTCTAGTGAGGTTTCCTCTATATGTGTGATAGCTACGGGATTTATAGGTTTGGTGCATCTATTTAGGCTATGCCAACCGCTAACCCCCTTGAGAGCAACTCTATTAGTAGTGTTGTCCTTAATGTTTTTAGGTGGCTTGACACTATTGCACAATCTGTTTTCAATAGTAGCAATATCCACTCTAGGGTTGGAAATTCTAGGCTGTGCAATGTTGGTATCTTTGGTGTTGTTCTTGTTGTTTCACAAACTAGGAAAATTATTCCTTGACAAATAGTAGCGGAACGACGATTTGTATATTGCATAAAAAAAGACTCCCCTACTTATGGGAGTCTTTTTACTATTCAAAAAAGTCTTTGCTAGAGTAGTGAGCATCTTCGATAACGTCACCATAGCAATCTATGTATACTCTTTCGGTTTTGAGCAAGTATAGTACCCATGCATAGTATACTATGTATGCTATAGCATTTATTAGAATACTAATGTATACTCTAGTGCCGTATGCCACACAAAAAGTTCCGCATAGCGTAATTACCGTTGCGACTGCTGTAGCAATCTGCATGGATGGTTGATTCTTATCAAAAGTTATATGAGAGAAACATACTATTGCAGAAAATATTGAGTGTCCGATTATTAAGATTTTAGAAGATGGATTGTAAGCATCTTCTATGTCTAAGAAGTTAAAGTCCATTAGAATTATGCTAAGTTCTGTTATAAAGTAGACTATCAAGCAACCCTTTAGAAACTTTCTATCCCTAAGTTTGCCAATAAAGCCTACTATGTATACACTCATAAATATAAACCCTAAAGCTTCCAAACCATAGGCAATGCCCTCAACTATGTTGTTTTGGAAACCTGTCTTTAGGTAGATACTATAGTATATCATACATACTATTATGAACAGTATAAACAGACCATTAGCGAATATACCTATCTTTAGATATCCTTTTATATTGTTAAACTTTTGAAACATAATAGATTAACCTTTAACAGCTAAAGCTTTCTTACCAATATCTTTTCTGTAGTGAACGTTATCCCAATGGATAGTTTCTACAGCCTTGTATGAAGTATTTAAGGCATCCTGTAAAGTGTTGCCTATAGCAGTAACACCTAGTACACGTCCGCCATTAGTTAAGAACTTGCCATCTTGATACTTAGTACCTGCATGGTACACAAATACGCCATCAGTTTGACCTTTATCATCAAGACCACTAATTTCTAGACCCTTAGGGTAGCTTTGAGGATATCCACCACTTGCCATTACTACACATGATGCACAAGCATCTTTCCACTTAATATCTATAGTATCTAGCTTGTTGTCATATATAGCTAACATGATATCTACTAAGTCAGTATCTAAAAGTGGAAGTACTACTTGAGTTTCAGGGTCACCAAAACGACAGTTATACTCAATAACTTTAGCACCGTTTGGTGTAACCATTAAGCCAAAGTACAAGCAACCCTTAAAAGTTCTACCTTCAGTTTCCATAGCCTTTATAGTAGGTAGGAATATCTTTTTCATGCACTCTTTAGCTACGGCATCGGTATAGTAAGGGTTAGGAGCGACAGTACCCATACCACCAGTATTTAGACCCTTATCGCCATCCAAGGCACGTTTGTGGTCCATAGAGGATACCATAGGCTTGATAGTCTTGCCATCTGTGAAACATAGCACAGATACTTCAGGGCCAGTTAAGAATTCTTCAATTACTACGTTAGCACCGCTTTCACCAAAGATTTTATCTTCCATAATGGACTTAATACCATCTTCCGCTTGAGCAAAATCTTCCGCAATGATTACACCCTTACCTAAAGCTAAGCCGTCAGCCTTGATTACTGTAGGATAAGTGTTTTCTTGTTTTATGTACTCTAAAGCCTCTTGAGAGTTTGAGAACACCTCATACTTAGCAGTTGGGATGTTATACTTTTTCATTAACTCCTTAGAGAACACCTTACTACCCTCTATGATAGCTCCTAGCTTGTTTGGACCAAAGGTCTTAAAGCCCTCAGCGTTAAGAGCGTCTACCATGCCTAATACTAGTGGGTCGTCAGGAGCGACTACTACTAAGTCTGCTTGAACCTCTTTAGCAATCTTCACTACCCCGTCGATATCTGTAGCACTAACGTTAGGATAGCACTCCGCATACCTTGATATGCCCCCATTACCTGGAACACAATATATCTTTTCGGCTTTTGGACTTTCTGCCAACTTCATGATTAGTGCGTGTTCACGTCCGCCGCCGCCTACTACTAAAATCTTCACGATTTAAAAACCTCCCTTGTGTTTAATTAATAACGCAAATTTGATGTATATGTTATATTTTACGGAACGGCGAATCGCCGTTCCCTACAAGAATAGTTTATTTTATCGAACTCACGTTAATTAACGATTAATAGTTAATTGTTATCTTTACACATTAGAAAATATGTGTTTTCCATTGTAGCAACTTTTCAAAGCACTCTATTTCGGATTTTGAATAACCGTCTATAAAGAGCCACTTATAAGTTGGGAGTTCACACCTTGCGGAGTTGAAACCATCTTCAGT